>CANQBU010000001.1 GCA_947589615.1 uncultured Clostridia bacterium
AACTGATGATAGATTTATTGCAAGCATAAACTATTAAAAAAAGAAAGAATATCAATTTAGATATTCTTTTTTTTGACTTTGTTTAATATGATATTTTATGAAAAAATTATCTTTTTTTATAATATTATTGTTTACAATGTCGTTTTTGGCGGGCTGCAATTTGAAAAAGGAGGTCACGCCTATTTCGGGCGAATATATTCTTCTTGCGGTTAGCAATAATGGAAGTTCAATTTGTCAAAGTCTGCGTTTTGGCGTTGATAAAGAAAAAATGACAGAGATTTCTTCATCTTTAAAGGAAGAACTTGAATTTAGAAAGAGTTTAAAATCAAAAATCGAAACTTTGCGCAATGAAATATTGCTGTCTTTTGCTATTCTCTATCTGCAAAATCCAGTAAAGGAATATAGGCTTAATAGTGGCGTAATTCTTACAAATGTGGCATATGATGACAAGAACAGCTGCTTTGGATTTGATGTTGTCTTTACTTCCCTTGCGGCGTGGAATTATTATCACCAAAGCGAAAAGGAAGAAGGGAAAAAAGGAGGATTTTTTATAGATAGACAGGTAAGCCGCGGCACTTTTCCTTTTTCGGTGAAAATGAAGGAAGAAAATATTTTTGTTGGGGAAAGATATAAAAATGTGTTTTTAAGTGCACTTTCTGGCTTTTCTTTTGAAGAGAAACTTAAAAATGAGTATTCGCCTCAATATCTCTATCTTTATTCTACTCCTTATGGGAAAATTAAATCAGATGCCACTTATACCTATAGAGGAAAAGAAAATCTTTATCATCATCTTTGGGTAAAGGAAGATTTAAAAGAAAATGATACAATTTTGCTTAAGGTGACTTCAATAAACTACGGCATGTGGATTTTAATGGTGCTTGTGCTTTCCTTAACTGGTATGGCAATCGGAATAATTATTGTCATAACTCACAGTAGAAGAAAGAAAAATTTACTTTGAAAAATATGTGTGATGTGATATACTATCTCCATGAAAAACATCTTAGAGATAGAAGGACTGGAGAAAAGTTTCAAAGAAGTCAAAGCGGTTGACCGGATTTCCTTTCGCAAGGAAGAGCTTTTTGCATTTATGGGATTAAATAATAGGAGGATAAAATGAGAGTTAGTTCAAGAGCAATAATCATTGAAAATCAAAAACTATTAACGATGTTTAGAAGAAAATATAGCGAAGGAAAATGGAAAGAATATTATGTTATTCCCGGCGGCGGGAAAGAAGAAGGTGAGGCATTGGAGGAAAATGTGGCTCGGGAATTGAAAGAAGAAATGAATGTTGATATAAAGGTATTGAAGTTTTTGGGTAAACATCAAGACGGAAATAGAGAGGACAACTATTTTCTTTGTGAAATTGTTTCGGGCAAGCCAAAACTTGGCGGTGAGGAACTTGAACGCATGAGCGATGAAAATTACTATGAGCCAAGATTTATTGAGATTGCAAGCCTTGACGAGTATGATATAAACTGCAAGGATTTAATTTTGCAGGCGGCAAAAATGCTGCAGGAAAAAGATTAAAGCAATAAAAAAGAACAAATTAAATTGTTCTTTTTTTATTGCTCAAAAGGTATTTTTTTAAGTCAATTTTTAAGAAAAAAATGGATTTTTGCGATTTTTTTGCTAAATTTTGCTAATTTTCGCTTTTAAACTTTAAATATGCTTTTTTGCAGGAAAAATCATCGCCAAGATTTAATTCCAATGTTTTCAACATGGATATCATTTTTTCTCTTTTTTCTAGACTATTTAAATCTTTCATGCTTTCATTTTCTTCAAACTCTATAAAAATGCCAAGATTGTCGACGACTTGTAAATCAATTTCAAAATCTTCCTTTTTATAGAGGCGGTTTTTGTCAGTGATTTTGCACCATTCGGTCAAACCGGCACGAGACAAAATCTTTCTTGCTTTTTCTATATCATCTATTTCCACACTGAATTTTTCTTCACTAACGACGTTTTCATCTGTATCAAATTCCTTTTTCTTATAGATAAACTGTTGTTGATTTTGATTGCCAATGCATTGTCGCAAAAGCAGAGAATTGCTCATAATTTCAGAAAAATTCATGTTTTTTAACTGTTTTTTGTTGAATTTTGAGAAATAATAGTCATTTAATGTCCATTTTTCTATCAATTCAAATCCATTTTTGCTTAAAATGCTTACGGTTTCTTCAAGAGAATTTAAAACCTGCACGGTAACTTCGGTTTTTTGCATTTTTACTCCTTTAAAGGGCATTTAGTATTCGCTCTTTGTAATCTTTTTTATATCGTTCGATGCTTTCAAGCAATTTTTCTTTTGTGATAAACCCTTGTCTGTAAAGGTCAAGTTCAATGCAGCCATAAGGACCATAATTTTCTTCAAATTCCTTTATGACTTGCGAACACTCCAAAAGAGAGTCAAAAGTTCCGGTGTCAAACCATTTACATTCCTTTGGCAATTTGATGTTTTTGCCCTTTCCTTCACTTATAAAAGACGAAAGAACATCTGTCATTTCATATTCGCCACGCTCCGAAAGTTGAAGATTTTCAAGTTTTTGGGCGGTTTCTTTTGAATAAATGTAAAGTCCAGTTCCTATTAGATTGGTCTTAGGGTGAGCGGGCTTTTCTTCCATTGCCACAACTTTGTCGTCCTCGCATTCTACCACGCCAAATCGTTCGGGGTCTTTGACGGGTAAGACAAACATGCA
Source organism: uncultured Clostridia bacterium (assembly GCA_947589615.1). Lineage (GTDB taxonomy): Bacteria > Bacillota > Clostridia > Christensenellales > UBA1242 > Caccovivens. The sequence goes on from CANQBU010000001.1 coordinate 2,691, forward strand.
TGTGCCAGTGTTTTTCTCAATGCCTTCCTTTACAAGTTTTTCCATTCCGTCCATAACAAAAATATTGTCGCCAAATAGTAGCAAAAAGTCTTCATTTTTAATAAAGTCTATTGCACATTTTACGGCGTCAGCCGTCCCTTTTGGACTTTTTTGCACAAAAAATTGAAAATTTAGCCCTAAATTTGTAAATTTTTCATCAAAAAGTGCTTTATATAGTGCTAAATCGCTTGGACTGCAGATAAGGGCGATATCGGTTATTCCGCTTTTAACAAGTAGGCTTACTCCATAATAAATCATTGGTTTGTCGTAAATTGGAACTAGCGCTTTTCCATAAACTTCTGTTATAGGTTTAAGACGTGTTGCACCGCCGGCAGTCAATATAACTCCTTTCATATTTTCTCCTTTTTCTGTGTTTTCAATAAGCACATAAATCTTTTTTATTATATCATAATAAGTATTAAAATCAAAATGTTTAAAACGAACTTGGTCTTGCTTGATATAAATATGTATGAAAATGTGTAAAATAGTATGCAAGATAAAAATTTTAGTTATAAATAGTAATAAAAAAATAATATATGCATATATGAAAAGGTATTGACAAGAATATATATTATTTGATATAATATATACGCCTATGGCTTAAAGGAAGAATTTATGCTTACTATCAAAAATTTAAATAAAAAATATAAAAGTAATGAAAGATATTCTGTCAAAGATTTGAGTTTAACACTTAAAGACGGAGAAATTTTTGGCTTCCTAGGGAAAAATGGTGCGGGCAAAAGCACGACAATCAAATGTTTGACGGGGATTATCCCTTTTGATAGTGGAGAAATCATCATTTGTGGTCATAATTTGAAAAAAGACCCAATCGGTGCAAAAATGAATGTAGGTTATGTTCCCGACGATCATGCGGTTTATGATAATTTGACGGGAAGGGAATATGTCGTATTTATGGGGAATATTTACGGCGTTGAAAAGGAGACGATAGAAAAGAGAATTGAGACTTTTGCTCAACTTTTTTCAATGACAAAATTTTTGGACAAGCAAATAAGGTCATACTCTCATGGTATGAAACAAAAGATTTGTATTATGGCAGCCCTTATTCACAATCCTAAATTTTGGGTTCTTGACGAGCCTCTTATGGGACTTGACCCTCAAAGTATCGCCGAAATAAAAGGTTATATGGTTGAGCATCGAAGACTGGGAAATACTGTATTTTTCTCATCGCATAATATTGACATGGTTGAAAAGCTTTGCGACAGAGTGGGTATAATGCATAATGGTCAACTTCTTGAAGTAATTGATGTCAAACAGTTCCTTGCCACTGGGCAATCACTTGAGGATTATTTTTTAAATCTTACAAATAATTAACAAAAGAGGAAAAATTTTGGGTAAATTTAAGGCACTGTTAAAATTTGAGTTTATGTCAAATTCGTCGCGATTTAAGGACGAAAAACTTTTTTCGCGTATACAAAAGATTTTCTTTGCGATAATCGGTCTGCTGTTTTTGGAGCTTATTTTTATATATGCAGTAAATACAATCATGCGAGTTTTTATAAGCGAAAATATGGAGCATGAGTTTATCACTATATTTTCATTGTTTATGATGCTTTTGCATTTGGTGGTTGGGGTAACAATGTCGACAAAAATTCTCTACATAAAAGTGGACTTGTCTTTGCTTAAACTTCCTGTTAGCGGATTTAATGTGTTCTTTGCGAAATTTATATATATGTTTTTAAAGCAGCTTTTGTATTCACTTGTAATTTCTTTACCTATATTTATTCTTTTCGGAATAAAAACTGCTCAGGGTTTGCTTTATTGGCTTCTGCTTGTGCCCAATGTCATATTTTTGCCAGTAATTCCATTTTTACTTTCCTTGCTACTTTCCGTTCCAGTTATGTGGATAATTAAAATTTTTAAAAACAAATTTTTTATCTTGCTAGCATTTTATACGGTTTTACTGGTAATTGGATTTACTCTTTATATTTACGTGCTTAAGTTTATATTGAATATTTTGGATAGCGGAAGCGTTGCAGATGTGTTTGATAGTTCAACTGTTTTGACAATCAGGCAGTTTTCATCATATTTATATTTACCGATGCTTTTCAAAAACAGTGTGCTGTTTTACAATTTTTGGAGAAGTGCGGTGATAAATCTTGCCATTGTAGCAGTGCTTGCTTTTGCAGTTTATATGTTTGCAGAAAAGAGTTATTTTAATTTTATAATTTCAAGCAAAAATCAAAGCATATTCAAAAAGGAAACAAAAATTGTTCATCGAGAACAAGAAATTGCACTTATGTCAAAGGAATTTAAAAACATATTCCGTTCGACAAACTATGCATTTCAATATCTCACAGTGGTTATTACAACGCCTCTTATGGTTTATTTTTCAAGCACTATAGCTTCAAGCGTTGGGACGCCTGTCCTTGGCGCTGGTGTTTTGCCGGGAATCGTCGTATTAATTCTTATAATGTTTTTAAGTATGGGAACTTCTTTCTCTGCTACATCAGTCACAAGAGAGGGAAAGACTTTCTACCTTTCAAAGATAATGCCAGTAAGCTATACTAAACAAATTGCCATTAAATTCTTTATTTATTTGATAATTTCAATACCTGCGATATTTATTTCAACATTTATTTTGGCAATAGCGGGAATTCTTGGATATATACCTGCTCTGCTTATTGCGGTTTCACTTTCGTTTGTAATAGTGGGGAATATTTGCAATTCAATTTTAATGGACATAAAACGTCCTCAGTTTCAATATCTTGAAAATGGGGAGGTCGCAAGCAACAATAAAAACACTGCAGCTTCAATCGGAATTGGATTTATAATTTCATTTGTAATGGGCATCGGTGGAATAGTCCTTTCATTCTTTGTTTCGATTCCTTCAATGTATATGGTTCTTTTTGGCTTCGGTGTTCCATTCGCGGCAATAGAGATGTTCAGATTATTCCATCATTTGGAAAAGCGTTATGAGATGATAGAGGTGTAAGAATGAAGAAATTAATGTTCTTTTTAATGGTCGCCATACCGGTCTTGGTAATTTTGATTGTAAAACTTACGGCAAGTGTTGCCGTGGGTGACCTTTTTATATCTGTTGAAAGAATTGAAGTCAACAAGCCATCGGTTGAGCGCATGGTTGGAGACAGTGTCGACCTATCTTATACGATTTTCCCACAAAACGCAACCAATAAAGATGTGCTTTGGACGAGCAGCAACGAGCTTGCCGCCACCGTTGATTCGAACGGTCATGTTGAATTTATCGGAATCGGCTCGGGATATATTTCAGCGATTACGGTTGATGGAAATATGAGAAGCCAATGCTCGTTCTATGTATGGGATACAAAAGTTCATGAGGTTAAACTTTTATATCCTCGCAAATATGTCTACCTCAACGACACACTACAACTTACTGCCCAAGTTCTTCCAAGCGAAGCATATAATAAAGATGTTATTTTTACCTCAGACAATGAAGATGTTGCCAATGTTGATACAAATGGTGTTGTCACTGGATTAACAGTGGGCTATGCAACAATCAAAGCTACATCAGTTGACGGACAGTTCACCGATGAAATAAACTTGTCGGTTATAAAGCCAGTTTCAGCACTTATTGTAGAGGAAAAAGAAGTTATCACTTCATCTCAAAACGTTCAACTTCAGTATTTAATTGAGCCTGAAGATGCGACAAATAAAAATGTTACATTCGCTGTTGATAATCCCGAAGTTGCCGAGGTAAATCACCTAGGCATGCTGCACTTTAAAAAGCAGGGGGAAGTTAATGTGTCAATCGTCACTGAGGACGGCGATTTCAAACAAGTCATAAAATATGTTTATACTGGCGGATATGCTTATGACCTGATCGTAAATACGCCTACAATAAATAGGTTTGTTCAGTCAACACCGCTGCCAATAGAATATCAAACTATTCCTGAATATCTCTCTCAGACAAAAGTTGAGTTCAGCTCAGATGATGAAAATATTGCCTATGTTGACGCAAATGGCTACCTGCACGCAGTTAAGGGCGGAAGCACAGTTATAAGAATAAGGGTTAAAAAGAGCGAAGATGAAATAATTGAAAAACAAATTTATGTAAACATTGAAAGCCCTGCGACGGGAATATCCATAGAAAATGGGGTGACTGCTGAAAAAGTGTTCATGCTAAATCCAAAGTCACTTCCAGAGGGTTCTACAAATTCATCATATTTTTATCACATAGTAGAAGGTGATGCCACAGTTACTGAAGAAGGAGTTGTTATATTTAATTCATCGGAGCCATGCACTGCAAAAGTAAAAATATATGCAAATCAAGATGAAAGCGATGTTTACACAACAGTAAATGTTACTTATACGGCTGGCAAAGCAAGCGCCTTTGAACTTATAGATAAAGAAATAACATTAAATTATGGTCAATCGGTTTCTCTTAATTATTCATTCACCCCAAAAAATGCGACAATTAGACCAATGAATTTGGTTTTGAAGTCAAGTAATTCGCAAAATCCAGGAGGGGCTGTCGAAATTTTAGATGATGGAAGAATCCACGCAATAGGTGGCGGAAGTGCGATCGTTGACGTCAAATTCGTGCTTTATGACGGAAGCATTCAAGAAGAGCAATGCTTAGTCACCGTTTTAAGAGAACCTTCTCTTATTGAAATAAACTTGGATCTTGAAAGTTATAAAGATCAATATATAACTTCTCGAAATGAGGTTGCCTTCTCGGGCAATGCAATGCCACTTGATGCCACAAGCAGAGACATCGAATGGTCGGTCAGCGACAAGACAATAGCATTTATAAGAGATAATAAGCTGCTTTTCAATAGAGTGGGGGTCGTCTCTCTGATAGCAACGATTGGAAAGTTGTCAAATTCAGTTGACATTTACTATGTTGGAACAAATCCGGTGTATGCTGAGGTTGTAGCAGTCAAAGATGGTGAGAGAACAGAAATCCCAGAAGTCATAATGGCGGGGGAAAGTTTTGAAGTTGAAATCTCAAACATTTTACCATCATTTGAAGTTAACCCTCCTTTATCCCTTCAAGCGACAAACCAAAAGACAATTCATCAATCAGGCAAAGCCCTTCAAATTGAAGGAAATAGAGTTACAGGTTTTGCGGGCGGAACAGCTATACTTGCCGTATACATATCAAACTCAATCAGATTAAATTATCCAATAACAGTTGTTAGAAAACCAGACAGCGTTTCAGTGCTTAATAAAAATACTCAAACGACTTCTCAAACATTCACTCTCATAAGCGAAGTTTTGCCATATGATGCGACAAATCAAAATGTCCGATATGAAGTTGAGGAAAGCGAAATTGCTTCTGTTGAGGGCTCAATCTTGACATTTAAGAAAAACGGGGTTGTTCATATCACTGCAATTTGCGAGGATAACGAGAAAGCAAGATTTACATTCTTTATTGAAAAAATAGAGAAAAATACGGTTCATGTTCTTCCAACGCAAAGTGATATTACTGTTAATAAAGGCGATTTAATTGCTTTTGACATTGATGATATAAGTGATATTCAAGTTGAACAAAGCACGCCAATTGTAGAAGGTGAAATTGTTGCCGAAAGGGAAGATAATTACTTGCGTGCACGCTCGGCAGGAATTGCTACAATAGCGGTAACTGCGGGACAAAAAATATATAGATTTAATCTTACAATTCTACAGCTTGTCGAGGAAATTAAATTTACAAGTGATTTAGATATTGTTGATGATGAATATGTCACAGGTAAAGATATTGTCGAGTTAAAATTTGATGTTAACCCAAGCTATGCGGTAAATAGAGAAATTGATATATCAATTATTCAATCGGTTTCTTCTGATGGTTATCAAAAAAACATTGCCTATATAAGCGGCGGAAAGATTTACTTTACAAATGCAGGTGAAGTCACCCTTCAAGTTGCATCAAAAGATGAAAACTGCACCCAAGTTTTAAAGATGAAATACACCGGGGGAGATGCAATCGATGCCCAACTCAGTGTTGATGAAACTTTGATATTAAACATTGGTGAAAGAGCGACAATAGGTGTGTCGAAATGGATTCCTCATGACCTTGAAAATGACAGAATTTTATTCTATGAAGTCAACTCTTCAGGCAAAAAGGTGATAGAAATCAATTCAAGTGCTATAACCGCGATTGATAGTGGCGAGACAAAACTTATCGTAGAACTTTCAAACGGAATTGTAAAAGAAGTAAGAATTATTTGTATAAACAAGGTGAAAGACATTGTTGTAGATGAAGAAGTTCTAATTTCAGGGAATACCTATACTATAAACGCAGTTGCTCTTCCAAAAGATGCGACAAATAAAACGCTAGAATATATTCTTGAAGGGGAAGATATTGCCTCAATACAAGGAAATGTAATTACATTTAAGAAAGCGGGAGTTGTTATAGTAAAAGTTTGCTCCACAGACGGAACAAACATTGAAAAAGAAGTAAAAATCACGTCCACTTTGGGCAAACTTGCAAAAATTGTAGTGGAAAAAACAGATATAAATTTGACAAAAGGTGAGTTCTACAGAATTATGGTAGACAAGTATCCATTTGATGCAACAGATAACAAAGTTGAACAAAAAATACTTTCTCAAAATGCTTTTGATGGAAAATCTCAAGTTATTTTGCTTTCTGAAGACGGGCAAATCACTGCTCTTTGCAGTGGTAGTGCGGTTGTTCGAGTTTACGCTTATGACTATGATGGTAAAGAGATTTATGTCGATTGCACAATTACAGTTCTTAGCCCTATTTCAGATTTTACTCTTAAATTTGATGAACCTCTTGACAACTATCAAAATCAAACTACATTTATCACAAGCCGAAGTGAAGTTACATTTGATTTTGAAGTCGAACCTGTCGATGCGTCAATTTTATCATTCAGATGTGAAGTGGCCGATAGTGGAATAGCTCGCGTTGAGGGGAAAACGATAATATTCACGCAAACGGGAAGAGTTGCCATAACATTCATTTGTGATGACTCATGCAGCGAAAAGTCGAAAACTTACAGTTTCTATTATGTGGGTGATTCACTTATTGATGCGACACTTGATGAAAGTGAAATGCAAAATGATGTAATAATGATAAAAGCGGGCGAAGAATTCAAATTCGTTCTGGAAAAGGCTTTGCCAAGTGATAATAAAAATCTTCAATATTCAATTCTTGATGACAAAGAGAATAGAAATGACCCATCAAAACAAGTTGCTCGCTTCAAAGACGGCATATTGTATGGCTTGAATGGCGGAAGTTATTCGTTCACATTGTATGTAAACAATATAAAACTTGGTCAATACACACTAGTTGTCACAAGAGATGCGACAGGAATTGAAATCGATGGTGATGAGAAAGCTTATGTTTCCGAACCTTTCTATACAATCGTTGCTCGCGTGCTCGAAAGCGACTCCCATCAAAATGCTCTCGGTTATGAATCACTCACAAAAGATATTGCTTCTGTCGCACAAGACGGCAATGTGACATTCTTACAATATGGCGAATGTCAAATAAAGATTTATGTTCAAGAGAACCCTGAGATTTACAAAATCATAACCATAAAATACTCAAAAGATTTACAAGCAATCAAATTTAGCAAAACAAGAGACTGTGTTTATGTAGGAGATTCTATTGATATAACTGTTTCTCCAATGCCATTTGATGCTACAAACTTTGAATATACAATGACAGTTGATGATGATACTATTGCAACCCTAGTTCAAAGAACAGGTTCTTATAGGCTCATCGGAATCAAAGGCGGCACAGTCAAGGTAACGGCTAAAGTGGTTGGACGAGAAGACATCTTTGCAGAAAAGGAGTTTACATTCTATGATAAAATTACAGATATAAAACTCGAACTTGACCCATCCGGTGATTCAAATGGACATGGAGAATACAGAGTTTTTGGAAATAGTTTTATTGGTGACGATGGCAGCGTAATAAAAACTTATCTTATGAATGTTTCGCTTAGACCTTCAAACATTTCCAAAACACTTCTTGAATGGTCATCGGATAATGAAGAAATCGCTACGGTTGACCAAAATGGGCTTGTAACATTCCTTTCAACAGGAAAGGTTACAATCTCAGTAAGTCAAATTGTAGCTTATGAAGGAGCGGTAGTTGCAAGCGATAGTTACACCTTTACAATTGTTGACGGAATTAATGTTTCAAATTATGAACAATTAAAAGTTGCAAACGGAGTTTTGACAACAGCAAATAAGGATAAGAAAGAGAATTACTCAGCACTTATCCTGCATAATTCAATCCAATTAGGGCAAGAGTTTCCAAATATGACATTTAATTTTAATGTTTATGGAAATGGCTATATGCTTGATCACTCTAAGATGCCAACATCGGACGCTCACTTCCTTATTTCACGAAACAATATAGTTGTTGATAATGTAATTCTGAGAGGAGCCAAATTTTCAGAGGGCTCAGAACTTAAAGACGCCGGCGATACACTGCGTATTTGGGCGGTAAAAAATATTTTACTTTACAATACTATTTTGGAAAATGCAAAACGTGCAATAAAGGTTTTTGCCTCAGATGTAAAACTAGATGGATGTATACTCAGAAATTGCTTAATGGTCGGCATGGATGTTTCAAGAAGTGAAACTTCACCAAGCAATGTTATAGTAAAGGATTGTATCTTTACATCGAGTTTCTGTGGAATTATGTTCGGTCTAGATCAATTCAAAGGTCTGAAAGAAAGCACTGTAAGCCTTGAGGGAGAAGTGCGTTTCTACAACTGGGCAACGCTTGATCAACTTGAACAGGGGCTTGACCTTGAACATTTGCTAGAACCTTATGGCATAACATTTATAGTCAGCGAACTTGTAGATCAAGTCAAAAAAGTCGCTAAGGAAAAGGGCTCGGATTACGTATTCGCATATCAAGGAAAAGCATATTATAACTTTGCAATATTCAAATTAACGGCACATGTAGCATCGGTTGAATTCGTAAGTAGCGGAAACTTCGATAAATCAAAACTCAATCCAGTTTGCAATTATTCGGCACTTTCATTTGATGGTGCGGTTAACCTAGCGGTGACAAGTGTTCCATATGTATGCACCTTCTTGTCAATATTAAATTCAGGAGCATTCATGAAGCCTGGTGATTCATATATTGGAAATACTGCTCTGCTTAACAAGATAAAACAGCCAAGTAGATTTTAGGAGGCATGAAAAATGACAAAGATTATTAAAAGAACTTTAATATTATTTGCACTTGTGGCATTAATTTGCCTCCTTTTTCCTATGGTTTATAGCCACTGTGCGTCGAATGCAGCAGTAGAAGGAGTGTCGGGAAACAAAATTGTTTTAACGGGTCTGATCGATGGCACATATGAACACGCCTTTAAAGACGAAAACAAACAAAGCACTTTAGTTAACAGTAAACTTGATGATATACAAGATAAATATTATTCAATAGTTTCTTCTGGAAAGGGAACAAGCTCAGGCTGGGCGGAATTCAAACCTACAAATGATATGCTTCCTTTCATCGAAAAAGGATTGTTATATGCCGAGGCATCTGGTGAAGTGACGGGCAAAAATGGAACAAAAGTTACTATTCAAATTTCATCTGGAGATGCCTTCGATCAGGTAAGTGGTGACAGCGGTGAAATAAATACTGGTAGAATTCAGGTAAAAAGCGGTCAAAATATACGATTTACTTTTTCGACATCGTCGACAAACGGCAAAAACAATTTTACATTAAGCCTTCCTACAATTCATATTTATACAATTATAAATTCGATTACATTGAATGAGGAATCGCGAATTGTATATCCTGGCCAAATTATAAATATTAGCGCATTCAATGATGTAACTTCTCTTCCAAAATCAGAAGGAAACTTCATGAGCTTTTCAAAAATTAACCACAAAATAGAGATTGATGTTACATCTGGAGGAAACTATGTTAAGCTATTGGATACTGCCAGCCCATCTCTTGTAATTTTAAGCAACGCTCCAAGTGGAGCGGTTATAAAATTCAGAGTTTATTCGAAGAAGACATCATATAGCTCTGAATTGATATATTCGTCAAATGAAGCATCATTTACTGTTAATGCAAATCAAGTTGCTGTTAGCGTCCAAACGGATTTTGACGATCACCCATTCATTGATGGCGATGGATTACTTTACACTCCAGGAAAAAGATTTACTCTTAGAGTCAGCCAAGATCCTGATTTCCAGTTCTTAGGCTGGTATGGCTTAAATGATAACAATGAGGAAGTTTTATTATCTGAAGCAGACTACCTTGTTTCCAATGCTTACGGACAGGTCATTTATGCAAAATTCATAAAGTCGGTAACAATTAAGCAAATTATAGTTCCCGATAAAGTTTATGATAAAACCACAGCTATACCTCAAGAACAGATTTCGGCAATATTTGATGGCGTTGAAAGCAAGCACGATGTAAAACTGCTCGGAAGCGAATTTGCTTTCGGTGATGCCAACGCGGGAGATAATAAACTCATTGTTCCAATCGAGGATGATATTACGGCAGAAGATATAACTTTAACAGGCGCAAATGCCGGACTTTATACTTTAAAAGCGCAAATCTTTTCAGCTTCTTACTCCAATTCTTACGGAAGAATTTTAAAAAGAGATGCACTTGTTATTCCTGAAAATACTCAAAAACAATATGGTTATACAGACCCTTCATTTAATTATACTGTTAAAAATGTTTTAGATGGGGACACAATTGTTGGAGATTTGGGAAGGTTATCTGGCGAAGAAATTGGAACTTATCCTTTTAGTCAAGGCAATCTTGGACTACGAAACCCTAATTACAATGTGACCATTGAAAGCAGTTCATACTTTGAGATCATTCCAAGGGAATTATCACTTGAAAATGTAATTGTTGAAGAAAAGATTTATGACCAAACGACAATGGCACAAATTAGTGCAAGTTTGAGAAATATTTTTAACAATGAGGATGTGTATGTTTCAGTTGAGGGCGAATTTGTTTCGCCTAATGCTGGGAATGTTGAAGTGTTAATTACAGATGCAAAACTTTTCGGAGAAGATAAAGAGCATTACACACTTGTTCAGTATTCTCAAAAACTTTTCGGTCAGATAAACCCAAGCCCTATTGATGTGCAAGCCGAGGAGGCATCAGCGATTTATGGAGATAAAATTATCTTTAATTACATGGTGACCGGGCTGTATGATGGAGATGAATTAAGCGGTGAGCTCGCGATTAAAGACAAAAATGTTGGTAAGCATGAAATAACCGAAGGAACACTTGGAAACAGCAATTATTATATTGAAAATTTCACATCGGCAATTTGCACAATCACTCCAAGGGAAATTCAAGTTTATGCAGACAAGATGTCAAAGGTTTACGGAGATGAGGACGATGAATTAACTTATGCCACTGAAAATATGGTTGAGGGCGATTCATTACAGGGCAAACTTTCAAGACAAGATGGCGAAGATGTCGGAGTTTATGAGATTGAAATAGGAGATTTAAATAATTCAAATTACATTATTTCTTTCACAAAGAATGAGTTTATAATAACTGAAAGACTAATTGAAACAGTGATAGAATTTTTGGATAAAGAATATGACGGAACAAATAAGGTAAAATATAATGTAGAATATAAAAATAATGTTAAAAATGAATCTTTCAATTTAGTTCTTGAAGCATCATTATCAAGACAGGACTGCGGAACCGCGACAGTAGATTACAAAATTCCTTCTGTGGATTATTCGGGCACAAATTATATATTTACTTATCAATTTAAAAATTCTCAAATCCAAATTTTGAGAAGACAAGTAAACATTTTTGTCGATGATATTAGCAAGACATATGGCGATGGTGATCCTGAATTTACATATTCGGTTAGGAATTTAATTGGAAATGACACATTAGATTTGACAATAAACAGGGAGGACGGCGAGGTAGTCGGACAATATGGATATAGCATGAAGGGCGACTACTCAGAGTCGTATCCAAATTATGCCATAACCTTGGTTGAATCTTATTTTAAAATTCTTCCTAGACAAGTAAAGGTTGAGATAGGTGCATTCTCAAAAGTTTTTGGCGACGAAGACCCTGAAATAAAATATGAAATTATAGATAACTTTTGCTTTAATGATACAAGAGAAAGCGTTGTTGACGGCAAAATAACAAGGGAAGAGGGTGAAATGGTTGGCGTATATAATTATGACTTAACCGCCATTTCATCAAATCAAAACTATACTTTTATAAACGACAATCAGTCTTATTTTATTATAAATAAAAGACCTGTTACTGTAAAGATTAAAGATGCTACAAAAATTTACGGCGATGAAGACCCTGTATATCAATATGATGTTGAAAACGATGTTGAGGGTGAAAAACTGTCGGTTGAAATTACCCGCGACTATAGTGAAGATGTCGGAGACCATACCCTTGTTTGCAAGATGAAAAATGATTCAAGATATATAATTTCTTATGAGGAGGGGACATTAAAAATCACACCTTATTCAATTGCGGTAAAGGCCGATGATAAGGTTAAAGTTTATGGTGAAGAAGATCCTGAATTTACAATTTCAATCACAGAGGGCGTTCTAAGAAACAATGACCGATTGGAAGATTTAATCCAAGGAAGAATTATTCGTGCTGAAGGGGAAAGTGCTGAAGATTATGAAATTAAACTTGACAAATTATCGCTTGGGAAAAACTATGAGTTGAAACGTGAAAGCGGAAAACTTGTAATTTTGCCAAGACACCTTACAATCACTGCTGACCCAATCACAAAATGCTACGGCGAGCAAGACCCAGAATTGACTTACAAAGTTTCAAGTGAAGGACTTGTATATAATGATAAAATCGAAGGAAGCCTTATAAGAGAGGCGGGAGAAGACGTCAGAGAATATAAAATTTTGCAAGGGGGAATTTCTTTGAGCAAGAACTATGAACTTGAATTCATTGAAGGGAAATTTAATATTTTGAAGAAAGATATTCAAATTATTCCTACAACCCTTTCAAAGGAATATGGCGATGAAGATAAAACGATTGAATATAAGCTTGTCGGCGAACTTGTGGGAGAGGATACGCTGAGTGGAGAATTATACAGAGATGGCGTCGGCGAAAAGGAAGAAGTAGGGAAATATCTTATTTATTCTACACTCGACTCTCCAAATTATCAAATAAATATGGGCGAACATTACTTTACAATTTTACCGCGTGAAATTGTTGTAAAAGCAATCAGTTGTCAAATTTATTACGGCGGAGAGGAACCACAACTTGACTATCAGATTGTATCGGGCACAGTTTTGGAAGGCGATGACTTCACGGGCGGACTTTCACGTCAGAAGGGCAATACAGCTGGCACTTATGATATTATAAGTTCTCTTTCACTTGGCAGAAATTATACAATTCAATTCATCAAGGGCACAGTTACCATTCTGCCTCTTGACTTGACAATAAAAAGCCCAGATTATCAAAAAATATATGGTCAGGAAGACCCAACTTTCACTTATGAAATTGTGGAAGGAAAGCTTATCAATAATGATAAACTTTATGGCACGATTATTCGTGAAAAAGGGGAAGATGTTGGAATTTACAATCTTGAAAAAGGAATTTACAATGCAAATTACAATATTACACTTTTACCAGCAAAATTTGAGATAATCAAAAAAGATGTATACATGATTTCATCTGTTTACAACAAGATTTATGATGGAACAACTGAAGCAAAACTTAAAAATCCATATGTATCTGGCATATTTGACAATGTATATCTCGATTACGAACAAAATAACAGTGCAACTTTCCTATCTGCGGAAGTAGGTGAACATGTTGGAGTAAAGGTTCATGATGTTATGCTTGTAGGTGAAAAAGCAGGAAATTATAACTTAGTTTTGCCTGAATTGCTTTATGCCGATATTACCCTTCAAGATATTGCAAAAGAAGAGGTTTATCTTGCGGCAAAAGATCCTGTTTTATATTCAAGATATTCTCTTGAAATTGCAAGCGAAGATATTAGCAGTGAGGTTAAAGTAAAAAATCATAGTTTTGTTAAGAAATATAATATTTGGCTTGAAGACGGTGTTCGCAAGATAAACCCCGAAAGTCAATACACTATTAAAATTGAATTACCAAAGAAAATCTTTTCAAAATATAATATCTATGTTTATCAAAAAGATGAAGCGGGGAATTACAAAATGCTTGCCACTCAAAAAGATGCCAATAATGAAATAGTAATTTCCTCATATTCACTGGGCGAGTTTTATGTTGCGGTCGAAGATGAGTCATGGTTGGATATAGGGGCGATAGTTGCAATTTCTTTGATTGCGGTGACCTTCGTTGTGGCTGTGATATATACAGTTATAAAGCAAAAGAGAAAAAGAAAAATTTATGAATAATAACACACCTTTTGAAACAGGCTTTAGGACAATAATAACTTTTTAGTTCTAACAATTTAAGAGAAAAGAATATTTTAAAAATCGTTTAAAACTTAAAATCCATAAAAAAATTCTTCCATTATTTTGGAAGAATTTTTTAATATAATATGTCTTCATCCTCAAAAGATTCATGTTTTTTTGTCTTTGATGAACTTTTTTGCAAAGCATGATATGCCGTGCTTTGTAATGTGTCCGCTTGCCCAATAGACAACTGCTCTTTCATAATTGAGAAAATTTTTTGAAGATTTTCGCTAGGAGTGAATTCCATAAAATCAAAGGTCTTTTCTTGGTCTTCGCTTGTCAGTTCGCTATATAAAACTTGCATTGGATTTTGCTCAAAAGAGTCAATTGATTTTGCCCATGCGTAATAGGTCTTGCCAACACCGTCAGAGTTGTAGACGGGGATAAAGTAATATCTATCACCATTTCCCCAATACCCTTTATAGGCGGCACCAACAAATGCGGCATCTTCAAATAAGCCTTTTATTTGTTTTGCATCGTCATTCATTTTCGAACAAGTGTCGATGGCACATTCGAAGTTTAAATAATTAATAAAGTCAATAAAGAAATCTTTTGTAAATTCGGCATTACTTATGAAATCAACTCCCGTCAAGTAATTTAAACAATATGTGTCATGTTCATCACTAAATAATATTGAAAGATAATATTTGTCATATTCATTGTTTTTGTCGTTAAGGTTATATGGCAAAAGGGATATTGAAAGCACATTTTTTATATTCCCAATTTCGCTTGAGCAGCGCGATTGTGCATCGTTAAAGATAAGTTCTCCAATTGTTTTTGTAAGCACATTTTTTTCACTTTCATCCATTGTATCAATTACAATTTGCCCGTCATCGCCAAATTCTATGTCATTGTCGTTTGCGTCGAAGATGTTGTCCGAAGTGTAAGGGTCTTTTGTGGTTGGAGTATTATTATACTTAGCGGCGTTTATAGTGTTGTAGGCGAATAGTCCAACTAGCGTAGCAAGCACGGCGAAAGAAGCAATTTTGAGACCTCTACTTAACTTGGGGTGCTTTTTATTTTTCGAATGGGAGCGCGCTTTGCTTGACAAAGGTGTTTTAAGCATTGCCTTCATTTTTTTTGCGTGATTTTTTGGGTTTGGCAAAAACTCCCTCTTTTCTTCGTCTTTTGAAGAGGTTTTGTTTTTCTTGATTGCTTGTGTTTTTTCGGTTTTTGGTGAAGCAAGCTTTTGCTCTTCGATTTTCAAATCTATTTGCGAGTCACCTGGTAAAACCTTATTGATAACATTTTCTTGGTTATTTCCCATACATATTATTTTAATCAAAATTGAAAATTTGTCAAGGGGGTTTGTTCTATTTTATGTAAAAAATATAATAATAAAAATTAAGATATAATTAATTAAATTAAATATTTATTTAGAGATTGCAAATTTGGTAGTTTTTCCTTGACAAAAAATAGTGAAAAATGTTAAAAATAAAAATATGATTTAAAGGAGAGATTAATGAGTCAACTTGCATTGAAAAGTATTAATGAATTATTGGGAAAGAATTATTTTATTCCCAGTTATCAAAGAGGTTATAGGTGGGAAAAACGTCAAGTTGTCGATTTGCTTGATGACTTGTATTCTTTCATAGGCGACAAAAATAAAGGAGAAAATTCCTTTTATTGCCTTCAACCAATAGTGGTCAAGGAATGTGATAAGGAAATAGCAAGAGAAACAATAAATTTAAGCAATCTAACTGATGATTGCATAGGACCCTGGTTTGAGGTGATAGATGGTCAGCAGCGTCTTACCACATTATATTTGCTTTTTAAATATTTGATGGAAAGTAATGAATTTTGTGATATGGTAAGAGAGTATGGTGACCTTTATAAAATATTTTACCAGACGCAACATGGCTACAATGAATGTATAGAGAAGCCTCAAATTCCTCGAAGCGAAACTCCCAATGATTTTTATATTACAAGGGCGTATGAGGCGATAAAAAATTGGTTTGAATCTTTCAGCGAAAGTAAACAAAAAGAGCATGTTAAATCCTTGTTTAAGACCTTTTTGTTAAACAATAGCGAATCGTCATCAATTATAAAATGCGGCTATGCACAGGTTATTTGGTATGAAGTGGATAAAGATGTAGACCCGATAAAAACTTTCACTCGCCTAAACATAGGGAAAATTCCTCTAAGGAATGCTGAACTTATTAAGGCGTTGTTTTTGCAGAAAAGGGGTAAATCAGTTTCTTCTGATGTTCAACAGATAAACATTGCAAAGGAATGGGACCAAATTGAAGCAAGTTTGCAAGAACCTCGATTTTGGGCATTTTTGAACAAGGATTTAAGGGAAATTCCAAATCACATTGAGTTTATCTTTGATGTTATATTTGCAGTTGAGGGAAACAAGATAAAGGACGGGCTTAAAGATATAGAATATAAAAAGCTTAGAGAACAAAATCTCGGCTTAAGCGATAAAAAACTGATGCAAGAAGCAGAAAATTTGGCGGAGGGCAAGTTCAATGATATGTTTGGGACAGACGAGTTTGCATCTTTCAGATTTTTCAGCACAAAGTTTAAAAATCCAACGCGTCAAGATATTGAAAGCGAATGGAATATGGTGCGTGAATATTATGAGACCTTTTCGGAGTGGCAAAATAATCCGCTTTGGTATCACTATATTGGCTTTTTAATTTATTGCGATGAGCCAATTATAGATATCTTTAATCTTTACAAGGGCAAAACAAAAAATGAGTTTAAACAAAGTTTAATAAACAGAATAAAGGAGCGACTGGCGGTTTGGGTTAAAAGCTTAAATGACGGCTTATATGAACTTACAAATGAAAAAGGCGAGCCAGTAATTTATAGTAATAAAAATAGAAAAAAATTAAGACAAATTTTGGTGTTATACAATATTGAATACATAATTCAAAAGAATGCACAATTAAAAAAGAGTTATGTTATTTTCCCTTTCGACCTATTTAAGGAGCAGCAGTGGGATATAGAGCATGTTGACTCTTTTACAACAAACCCTCTTACTGATAAATGTCAACAAAAGGAATGGGTGGCTACAAGTTTAAATGGTCTTAAAGACTTTGGGATAAATTATACCGAGACAACGAGAATTTTAAAAGAAGAGAAGGAAAAACTTGAAAGCTTTTTGTCTGAGGATAATTCCTCAGTAAAAATTGAAGATGTAATGTGGATCTTGTCCAAATTGGCAGATGAATATCTGCCTACCGAAGAGGTCGAAAAGGATATCAAAAATTCAATCGGCAATCTTACACTACTTAATTCAAGTATAAACAGAAGTTACGGGAATGACATTTTCCCTTTAAAGAAAAGAACTATCACCCAAAAAGATGCCGATGGAGAATTCATTCCTATTTGCACTAAAAATGTGTTTTTGAAAAATTTTATCGATGTTAACAATTCTCCAATTTCGTGGAGCGAACGGGATATGAAATGTTATCAGAAAAATATTATAGAGGTTATCTATAAGTTCTTAAAAAAGGATGGAGAAGGGGGAAATAATGGCAGAGAAATTTAGTTTTAAGGATTTGCTTACACGGCCTATTCAATTGGTCGGCGGGGGAAGCGTAAAAATCGATAAAATCTCAATACCACTTTTGCAACGGGATTATGCTCAAGGCAGAATGTTCTTTAATGAAAAAACGGGAGAATACAAGTTTAATCTTGCCGGCGAGAAATTTATTGAAGAAATTTTTTCCACTCTTTTATCTTCCGATGACAAGGGGCTTGAACTTGACTTTATTTATGGTTCAATTGATGAGGAAAGACCTGAGAAAGATGATGAAAATAAGGGGAATACAAATATTTTAAGCCCCCTTGATGGTCAGCAGCGCTTGACTACTCTTTTCCTCTTGTATTGGTTTATTGGCGGGGCAGAATTAGATGAAGAAGGCAAGTCAGATTTGTTGACCTCGCTTGAAAAATTTACATATTTAACACGGACAAGCTCCAATGTCTTTTGTGCAAGCCTTGTGGAAGAATTGAAGCATTCAAACATTGATTTTAAAGGTGCAGAAGACATCAGTTTGCAAATTAAAAACCTCTCATGGTTTCATGATGTATATACTTTAGATCCTACTATTGTGTCAATGCTTAATATGCTAAATAAAATACAGTCGCTGTACAGGGAAAGAGAATGCCAAAATGTATTTGGCAATTTGGAGAGAATGAAATTTTACATTCTGCCCCTAAAAAATTTTGAACTTACTGAAGAGCTTTATGTAAAAATGAATGCTCGCGGCAAGCAATTGACGGATTTTGAAAATTTTAAAGCCGATTTACAAAAGTGGCTGCAATCACTAAACCTTCCAGAGAAGGAGTATCGAAAAAATACCACATTGCCTTATGACATGTATTTTATAAACAAAATGGATAATGAATGGCTACAGTGTCTATGGAAGGCAGGGAATGGAAGCGAAAATAGAAATTTCGATTCTCTATTTTTAAAATTCTTCTATGATTATCTTTTAAATTATCATATTTTAGATTATAAAGATAATTATCAAAAACTGGACAAACAAAGTGACTATAATGCTTTAAATGAAACTCGATATTTGGGCTTTTCAATCTTTGAAAAATTTTTAAAAAAAGGCTCGATGCTTGATAAGATTGAAATTGTGCTAGACAATATTTCCCAGCACTATGAAGATATTCTTAAGGCTTGCCAACCGGTGTGGAGCAGTGGAAAAATTCTATTTAATATATTTTCGCAAGATATGCAGTTAAAGGACAGGACAATATTTTGCGCTTTGGTTTTATATTTGACAAAGTATGGGTATGACGAAAAGGGCTTAAAAAAATGGATGCGTGTCGTATGGAATATTGCTGAAAATGCCAACATCGATAGCGTTGCTGTAGTTGTCGGCGTAAACAAATTATTTGCAGAACTTGTGGAATATGCGGGCGATATTTATGCAAATCTTGCCGACGAAACAAATATAATAACTTCAACTCAGGCAGAAGAGTTTGTTGCTGAAGAAAGATTAAAAGCCGGGCTTATAATGACTGACCCCGCTTGGGAGGAAAGTCTTATCATCGCTGAAGGAAATTCCTTTTTTAGAGGCAATATAAGTTTTCTTTTGCCAGAAGAGGTAGAGGCGAAAGATATTGACAGGGGAGAATTTGAACACCGCTATGAAATGGCAAAAATATTCTTTGATGAAAAGGGTATCTGTGATGCTTATAGCAAGAATGGTCATCTTTTCCTCAGAGCGCTATTAAGCAGATATGACGATTTGGGCAAAATAAAATATCATATCGCGGATAAAGATGAAAGAGAGCATTCTTTAAAACACATGCTTTCATCGGACAAAGTGGTGCGCAGGGCAATTTACGAATGGTTTTCACTTGAGGACGAAGATAAAATTCATTCTAAACTTGTCGAAGAAGTGGCAAAGGCTTCTCCTATCAAAGATGTCTTTGACCGAAAACTCCACGAAGAACTTTACAAGTCAACAAATCTAATAAACTGGATGCAGGAGACTGGGGCAATAAGATATAAAGACGATTGCATTTCAAAGCCAAACAGCCCTATTTATCAAATTTATGTTAGGGGTTACAGAAACGAGATAATTAAACGCTTAATTGAAGAGGGTTGGAAATGTAACAATCAGTGCAGCATAAATGAAGGGAAGGATAAAATTCCATACTTTTGGCCAAGCAGAGAAATTAATGTAATAAAAGAGGAAGCCGATAGGCAAATTATTTGCACATTTGATAGGGAAAATATCAGAATCGGCGAAGGTCAATATAATTATATAGATAATGTTAAAAGCAAAGATGATATCGATGCTTGCATCGAATGGATAAAAGAGCAAGAAAAGAAGTTGTAATATTTAATTTCTTCTCATTTAAATGATTAATTTTATATGCAAAAACAACCATTTCTTTTGCCCATTATAGGCTTTAAAGAAATGGTTATATTTTAATGTTCAAAAATTAATTTTGAATATATAATTTTTCTTGTTTTAAGAGTGGATAAGATTTTAAACTGTCATTATTCAAATCTTCTTTATTCATATCCACTCCTACAATTTGAGAGTTGTTGTAGGTGGTGTAATAGTAAATGCATTTGTCGGTGTTGCAGCATGAAGAATAAATGGTATGCTCAAAGCCCTTCTCAACCTTGCAACAGCCTTTTTGTTGTTCGACAGAGGTTAAGATGTGGAAAAACTGACTGACGCTTTCCACTTCGCTGCTTCCTTGTAAAGAGTTTAATTTTGTAAATGCCGCCTTTACAAATCGCGATGCCGAAGACAGGTCTCCGGGCAACCCTATTCCGCCCATGCCTCGACTATATGGCGTAAGATTTAAGTTTTCGCAAAATCTGTTAATTGGCTCATTGCGTGAAACATTCATGTAATTGCTAAGATGGATAAGATGATAGTCAAAAGTCGGGTTGTTTGTGAGAATTCCTACGGGGTTATCATAAACTTTAAGCCCCTCGCTTAAAGGCTCAACTACGATGCAATCTTTTTTGTCGGCAATAATCCAGTGCAAAGGTGAGTGAGGTAATTCATTTGAAAAATCTTCATCACAAATATTTAAGTTTGAAAGGATTTTCCGTGCCTCGCTTACATCTTTACATTTTGCCAAAATGTAAGGGATAAACTCAAATGGTGCGACATTATCTTTTGAGCGAATTTTCTTTGAATAAAAGGCGTTCTTGGGGAAATTTAATCCCGCGATGCTAAGCCCTTTTTCGTTTGTTGCGTCATAATAAAGAGGGTAGTCATTTTGCACAAATGCCATGCCAATCATCGCATAGTGCTTGTCACATTTACGCATATGACGAAAATCGAACGGGAAGTTTCGAGGGGTGATTGTCACCGTCTCATTGTATGAAAACTCATAGTCCAAATTTCGTCCAAAATAAAAATCTTTACTAAAAAAAGTTGCTGCTGTGCACATAAAAAACTCCTTATATAAAATTATAGCAAATCATTTTCAAAAATGAAAACAAATTGCAAACAAATCTACACTTGAAATTAAAAGTTGTCGGAACAAAGGGTTTAACAAAATTTGCAGTTTTACATAAAATGTATTCTGTGAGGAGAAAACAAATGATTTGCAATAACTTTCAAAACAACTGGCAATGTCAAAATCTTTATCCTTCTCCTACAGGTATATGTCCTCCTCAGACACCTACTGGAATAAGCATTGTAGGACCTACTGGACCTACAGGTGCAACTGGTGCGACAGGTGCTACAGGACCAACTGGTGCTACAGGAGCAACTGGTGCCACAGGTGCAACAGGGAGTTCTGCTTTAAGTTCGATTGCCTTTTTCACCGCGCCAAGCGTAACAAACGCAGAGCCAACACTTTTGCTTGAAAACTCATTTCCTATAGGTCAGACAGATATAACATTTGCTGGAGGGAATGGGGTTAATTTGACGACAGGCACATATATCATGAGATTTGGCTCGACTGTGACAAGCACAAACGGGACTTTGCCTACCATATCCATTTCGGTTGATAATGTGGTCGAAAGCGGAACGATAAGAACGGGGGTTGGATTTGGCTCTGCAAATCTGACCGGTGACGCATTAATAACCATAAACACTCCTTCGCTTTTGACATTCAATGTAACGGTCGCTCCCGAACTAACTTACGATGAAAACTTTTTAATAATTACAAAATTGGAATAAAAGACTTAAGATTTTGACTATAAAATAAAAGAAAAGATTGAGGAAAATTCTTCAATCTTTTTTAATGACAAATAATTATCTAAAATGACTATGCTACAATTTTGATATGATATAATTAAAAGCCTTTTCTAGAATTTTTTGAGAAATATGCTTGCTTAAAAGTGTTTTTCCAGTCGCTAGCAAGCCGCAAATAATTATATTCATAGAATCTCCAAAAAACAATAAATTTAAGAATTTTTCATGCAAATTATTTTTTGTTTTTTATCTTAAAAATTTCGCTATTTCCATAATTCTTTTTTGGGGAATAGTTTATCATTAAAATTTCCAAAAGTCAAGAAGAAGGGGGCGGTCACATGCAGGATTATTCGCTTGAAATTTATATATTAATAATATTTATAATATTTTAATAAAAATTTCTTGACAAATTGGGGGCGTAAAATGATATACTAAATATGTATGAGATGCTAGGAGGAATATTGATGTTTCAAAAAAAGAAAAGGCAGGTAATTAAGTTTGAGCAAAACTTATGCCATGCAAAAGTTGATGACAATGATATTTTGTTTGTCCGCGTTTCCGACCAAATCACAGATAAAGATGCGTTATTGGAAGTCCCATTAACCCATATTGCGTATGTGATAAAGGGTGGCGGATATGGCAAAGTGTATAAGAGCGGAACATATCCCGTTTTTGAGGATAACAAGGAAGTTAAAAATTGGCAACAGGGAATTTCTGTTGAAATAATTTACATGCCAAAAGACCCAAATGTTCCAATCAAATGGGGGACAAACGAAAAGATAAAGTATCGCGATGAGGTAAGCGGAAAGGTTGTGGGAGTTGCCGCGCATGGTGTATTCGATGTCTCAATTTCAAATCCCGAACAATTTTACAGAAAGGTTGTTGGGGCAAGGCGGGAATTCAGCCTCAGAGAATTTCAAGACAGATTTAGTGCCAATGTTTTAAGTGAGTTCACCGCAATATTTTTTCAAACGATTGATGAACTTAAATTGACAAGTGACAAATTTGATGCAAATAAGAAAAGCATTCAGGAAAAAACGGGGAGACTGCTAAACAGAATATTTGAAGATGAATGGGGAGTAAGTTTAAATAATTTCATCATTCAATACATAGGCGTTTCTGATATGGAGGTGGCAACTCGTGAAGAGGAAAAGCCTATTGAAAAACAAGAAGAGAAGCCAGTTCAAGCAAGATTTTGCCCATACTGCGGGGCACAGGTTCGTGAAGATGATGTCTTTTGCTCAAAGTGCGGAAAGAAATTGGAGAAAGACAGCATAACTTGCCCATCATGTGGCAAAAGCAATAATATTTATGCCCAATTCTGCGTATATTGCGGCAAAAAAATAAGCGAGGGGAATCATGTGGAAAAAGAATAATGACAAAGGTTTAAATGACAGAAACTTGATTGAAGAATGCGAAAAGGCAATAGACACTTTAATAATTCTCGGCGAGGCAGACGATGAACTTGTTTCAAATTTGCGAGTTATTAAAGAAAAAGTCAAATATCTTGTTCCAAGCAATGATGATAAGATTTACGAATTTGACAGGAGAATTAAAAATCTTATTGACGACATGCGAATAGCGCTTGTCAAGGCGGACAGAGAGTCATTGAAGAAAATTAAACTGATTTTGGCGGATTTGAGGCTTGCAATAGTAGAGCGAAATTCAAGGATTTAAAGGTGAAGTTATGTGGTTTTTTAAAAGTAAATATGAAAAGTTATCTCGAGAAGAAGTGGTCGATGCGATTTGCAAACTTGAAAGTGAGACAAAAAGTATTGAAGAAGGGTTGACCTCAAAGCAGGAAGAGATAGACGAACTTATGGAAAAAGGGAGGACAGAAAAGAATAAAGAAGTCAAACTTTTCTATGCCAAAAAGATAAATGCACTTAAAGCGGAAAGAGAACAAAGTGTTCAAAGGGCATTGTATCTTATGTATAATGTTCAACTTATGAACAAACTTAAAACCTCAATAGATGACAATCAATTCTTTAAAACCTCTTCAAAAATTCCTCTTAATAAGATGCTGGGCGACCAAAAAGCACTTGCAAAATTTTTAAACAAAACGCTGGGGACAAGGACAAAGGCGGAAGATGTGCTTACGTCAGCAGATGAAGTTTTCAAAACGCTTGAAGAGTCATACGATAAAAATGAAAGCATTTATGGGGTCAATGACCAAGATGACGCACTGCTTTCTATGTTTGAGACAGAGGAGCAGTTAAACGAAGAAGAAGAGATGTTTACAGAAAGTGAACAAAAAGCCGGCAGAGGCGAAAATTAAAAGGAGAAAATTTTATGTCAGCAAATAAAGAAATTGAAAAAAGAATGTTAATTAAGAGAACGATTTCATCAATGGAAAAACAAATCCAAAGACTTGAAAATCAAAAGAAAACCTATATTGATGCGGGCAGACAGGCAAAGCAAAAAGGGTTAACAGCACAATATAACCTTGCTTTATCAGGGCTTAGAATGACGATAAGCCAGCAGCGTCGAGTTTATGAAATGAAACTCAATTTTGAGATAACTTCGCAAATGAAGGATATGGCAAAGATGACCACCGATTTCCTTTCGGGAATGAGTTCTTTAAGTAAAGATATGATGAAACTCACAAAAGAGTCGGAGTTTAACAAAGTCCAGAAGCAATTCTCTGAAGCGATGGTTGGAATGGAAGTTCAAACTGAAAGAATGGAGGATTTCCTTGAAGAAACTCAGTCAACCTTTTCAAGCAACCTCAATAATGAAGAGGAGAGAAGCGAACTTGATGCCATGATGACAAACGAGGCGGCAATCGGAACGGGAGTCGATGGCGAGATTGAAAAAGAACTTGAAGAACTTAAGAAAAAAATGTTTTAATTTAAAGGAGAACTATGCCTGATATCAGTTTTATGAATGAAATGTATGAAATTTATTATCGCAAAGCAAAGGAGTGCTATGACAGAAAGGACTTAATGCTTGCAAAGCGATATTATTTTCTTGCAGCAGAACAAATGTTAAAAATGGCTCAAAACAGCGAGAAACAACTCCAAAAGGCAAGATTCAGTCGGGCTAAAAGCCTTATAGATATGGCGGAGAGTATTCAAGCGGGAAAGAGAAAAATAGCAAAAGATGAGCCACAGGAAGAAGAGGTCAGCGTTTCACAGAATGAAAAAATATCTCTTGAAGAGGCACTTTCAAGACTTGCAAGGCTTGAAGGGCTTGAAAAAGTAAAAAGACAGGTTTGCGATTGGATTGACCAAATCAAAGTTTTTCAGATGAGGAAGGAAAGAGGAATGTCCGTTCCTGACATTTCCTATCACATGGTGTTCACTGGTAATCCGGGGACTGGAAAAACCACGCTCGCAAGACTTATGGCACAAATCTATTGCGCGCTTGGGATTTTAAGCAATGGAAATCTTGTTGAAGTTGATAGAAGTGGACTGGTTGCGGGCTATATCGGTCAAACTGCCGTAAAAACAAAGGAAGCAATCAAAAAAGCATATGGCGGAGTGCTTTTTATTGATGAGGCATATTCGCTTGCAAACGGCAATACAAACGATTTTGGTCAGGAAGCAATCGAAGCAATTTTAAAGGAGATGGAAGACAAGCGAGATGACCTTGTTGTAATTGTTGCGGGATATGACGAGCCGATGGAAAAGTTTATAGCTTCAAACCCAGGTTTAAAATCAAGATTTAAAAATTTCTTCCATTTTGATGATTATAATGGTGAGCAATTATTCAATATTTTCCAGAAATTCTGCGAAGAAAATGAATATAGCATTGACTATTCGGCGGCGGAAGTTTTGAAAGAATATTTCCAATATCTATATGACCACAGAGATAAAAATTTCGGCAATGCCAGAGATGTGAGAAATTTCTTTGAAAATGTTGTGACAATTCAATCCAAGCGAGTTGTTAATCTGCCTCAGCCATCGAATGAGGATTTACAATTAATAAAAATCGAGGACTTGCCAAGCTATGTAGAAGAGTTATTGAGAAATCAAGAAAATGACTATGACAGTTACGATTTTGACGATGGCGAGCCAGAAGAGAATGATATTCCTGAAATTGAAACGCTAGATGGGATTGAAAACTCCGAAGAGAGGAGCGAGTTAGGAGAGAATGATGATAAAGAAGAAATAGACGAAAACAATAAAGAGACAAATAAGCAAACAGAGGACATTTCGACCAAAAACAAAAAATAATTTAAGGAAACCTAAATATGAAAGAAAGCACAAGATATTTGAGATGTAAAAACTGTGAAGGGGAAATGGATGTGCGTGAGGCAAAAAATGGGGTGCTAACCTGCCCATACTGCCGCACGATTGTTGTTTTGCCACGCAACGACTCATCTGATAAGACAAAAGCATATTTGAACAGCGGGAATCAAAACCTCGAATTGGGGCGATTTGATGAAGCTTACATAATGTTTGGAAAGGCGGTCGAAGAAAATGCGCAAGAGCCAGAAGGTTATTTCGGAATGGCACTTTCTAAGGCAAAAATCCAGTATTTAAAGGATTTGGTCAACAATAAACTTCAACCTATTTGCTTTGAGATAACTGAGAATAAATTCACCGATGATAAAAATTATCAAAAGGCGCTAGAACTTTCAAATCCCGATCAGAAGGAAATTTACGAGGAAAAAGGTTGTGCAATCGATAACATAAAAAGTAAATTTTTTCAGCTTAAAAGAAACAATGTCGAGTATGACACATTTATATGCTGTAAGGTCACAAACGAAAATGGCGGAAACACGCAAGACAGCATGAATGCACTTAAAATTTATCATGAACTTAAAGATGCGGGATATAAGCCATTTTATTCGGAAGAGATTTTGAGGAATTTTGTGGGTGAAGACTATGAGGCAAATATTCTCTATGCCCTTTATTCAAGTGGAAGCATGCTTATGGTTTGCAGTGATGAGGAATATTTGCAAACAAAGTGGGTCAAAAATGAGTATACTCGCTTTATAACCTTACTCGAGCAAAAGGAAAAACAAAGAGGAAGCATTGCATTTGTCTACAACGGCAAGCCTATTGAAGAATTTCCAGGCATTCAAGGCAAAGTTCAGGGGATAGATTTTTCAAAATTTAACGCACTAAATCAAATAATTTCATTTGTAGAAAAATTTGCGGGGTCAAATAGATTTCTGGATTTTCAAAGAAAGGAATATGGCAAGAATAATGTTCAAAAGAAAAAGACTATAAAACGAGAAATTCAAAAACGCAATTTAAGTGTATCAGTAAGCGAAGCGGTCTCAATTTCAGACGAAGCAAAATTAAGGAATGCCCAAAAACTGCTTGAGAAAGGGGATTTTGAAAATGTTTGCAATTTCTGCAATGAGATTTTAATGAGCAATAAATTCTACGGCAAAGCCTACTGGACATTGTTTTTGGCACAAAATAAATGCAGAAGCAATGAGGAATTTATAAAGTCCACCACGCCAGTTGCAAACTTTTCTGACTTTGAGAAGGCAATCTCTGCAACAAGTGATAAAAGCGAGAGAGAAAAATATTATCAGTGCCTTAAAAATCGTATTCTTGAAAGTGGCGAGAAGGGGGATTTTGATGAATTTGTCGTTCTCCCTGAAGTAGAAGAGAAAGACCTGGCGGAAGCAATAGATAAAGTTTATGAAACTGCCAAAGAGCATGTCGATAAAGACCTTTTTGAAGCGGCAATTTCAGTGGAAAAGCACACAAACAGATATGTAAGAATGAATCTTGGCTTTTTAAAACAATTGCCTATTGAGCAAAGAAAGCCATATTATGAGAATATTTTAAATGTCGATGCTGCAAATCCCGAAGCACTATACGAAAATTTCAATATTGATAACAATCTATTAAGTGATGAGGCGGTTTTCGAATTTTACAGTGACAAGAAAAATCATGACACAATTGAAAACACATTATTTGCCTATGGCTTTAATAAATTTGCTTCCGATGACCTTAATAGAATTGTCCAAAATGGCGGCGACACAAAAAAGGGTTGCAGTATCTATGACCTTATATTAAGTATGGTTCCAAAAGGCAAAAACAAAATTTTCGCCTACTATTTAAGCCAGGCAATAAGTTTCCTTTTTGCGGGAGAAAGGAAAAAAGGTCAATTTTATGTTGATTTCGAGCAACTTGAAAAATATAATAACGCTCTTATTTCAGTCGATCAATATAACTGCAATTGTTATGTAAATCGAATGCTTATTGATAATAAGATAAAAAATCCGCTAGAACTTATGGACTGCCGGTCACTTTACGATTTTGCCGATTTCCGCCTTGCGGTCAACACATATGCCGAGCGTTATCCAAATAAGACTAATGAATATATGCAATATGATGATGAACTCAAAGAGATAAAACAAATCCTTGCCACGCCAAAAATAAAACAGTATGTGCTTGACAATTATGTCCCGAAAATGGAGTGGCTAAGTGGGAAGGCAAGGACGGACATTATTGAAATGCTGGACGGGAAAATGCAGAAGAGCGTAGGAAGTATACTCCGAAAAAATGAGTGCAAAGAATTAAAGGAACTTTGCAGTCTGCAAAAAGACGTCACAAAAGATGAAGACTTCGTTATGGCAAGAGATATTGCAAATGTGTTGTCAAGTCAAAAACTTCCTTCAAAAACACCTACAGAAACGGTTTCTTCACAGGCTGCCGCCCAAGCGGAAGAGGAGCCTGCACCTAAAGAAAGTGAGAGCCCAGATGAGGGGCAGACAAAAGATAAACAAGAAGTGCTAGAGCAAAAAGAGAGCGACAGGGAAATTAACGAAGTCACTCAAAATAATGAAGAGCAGAAAGAGGAAGAAAAAGAGGAAATAAGACTTGTAGATGAGTTAAATTCATTAAGCGAGCGCCAGCCTCAAGCGGCAAAAACAAATTATGAAACGCGAAGAAAAGAGGAAAGGCAGAGAATGAGAAAATTGACAATAAAAACAATATTATGGACCCTTTATGGCGTTGGACTCTTTTTCGCGATTGGAACACTTTTACTTTTTATTCTTTTAAAATAAATTTTAACAAATTAAATAAAAAAGCATATTGATTTTATCGTTAATATGCTTTTTTAATATGTAAAGTTATTATATTTTTTCGCCCTTTTTATCGGCTATATAGAAAAATTATCTTTTCAGTTAAATTATGTTAAATATTTAAGATTTCATCTGCCACCGACTCGATTCTTTTGTCGTGAGAAACTACGATTATAATTTTGCCGTTATTTTTTAAATGTGCAAGTTCGCTTAAGACTTTTTGCACGTTATTTTCATCTAGGTCGTTGGTTGGCTCATCAAACAGATATATGTCGGCATCACGCGAAAGGGTGCGGATAAAATCGATACGTTTTTTCTCGCCACCTGAGAGTTTGGAGCGGACATCTTTTCCCTCTTCTTCGCGCTTGATGAGTTTTTGCAAATCAAATTCTTTGACAAGTCGCTTGCCTTCATTGTTCAATTCTTGATTAGGGTAACTGAGGTTTTGTTCAATACTTCTGTCAAATAAAATCGAGTCTTGAAACATATATGAAATCTTATTTGTATAATCTTCAAGCGAGGAAAGGGGATAAACGCCGTTTATCAAGATTTGCCCATTTTCAATTTCTTTTAGACCGCAAATTGCATTCAAAAACGAAGTTTTTCCTCCTCCACTTTGCCCTGTCAAAAGGTATACTTTGCCGCTTTCGAAACAGCCTTGATATGAATTTTTGAATTTTCCGAAATTGACGTGAATGTCAAGCACTTCCATTTTAGAGATATGCTCATTTTCAAGTGCTTCTATCTTATGCGCATGGGCAAGTTTCAAGTTTTCTTTTGTCGGATTAAGCTTTTCGAGATTGCAGAGTTTAATTGCCGAAGATTGAATGTCGCCGATTTGCCACCCCCAGTTTTCTATTGTGGACTGAATATCTGAAAAGATTGTAAAGATCATGCTTATTGTGGCGACGGCCTGTGCTGTTCCATTTCGCATAATGAAAAGCCAAATCGCTAAGCCGATAGACAGAAACTCAAAGCCGATAATTGTAATCCAATACCAGAACCCTATTTTTGCCCGCGTCTTATGATACTTATAAAAAACTTTGTTTAAAAAGCCGAGTTGCCTTGTTTCCTCCAAATTGGAGCGTAGCATAGTGATAAGCGGAAGGTTTTGAGCGGTTGTCAAAATTTGATTGTTGACCTTTGCACTTGTGCCTTCGATTTTTTCCACAACGGGATTTTGCAATTTCAATCTGATAAAAATAATTAGGAATATGCCCAAAATCATGCCTATTCCGATAAGCCCAACCACCCAATCTTGGGCGAATAAGACGCCGACATTGAGGGCAATCGCAACTAAGTTTGTCACGATGTTCCAGCAGAAAGGTTCGACAAGATTGTAAACGCACTCAGTCGCATTTTGCACAATGTAGTTCACTTCGCCCAGCGTCATACCATAATCTGAATTTTTTCTTTTTTCAAGAAGAAGGTCTTGAGCCTTGATGTTGACGACGCAAATCATTTTCCTTGCAAAGATATCTATAGAATAGTAATGTATCATTCCCAGAATCCATAGCCCGAAATTAATTGCAAGAAGGATTGCGGTGATTGAAGCCGTAGGCAGGGAAGAGAAGTCTATAAACAAAAGTTTTACCGACTCGCCCGCAAGACTTGCAAGCACAAGGGGAGGGACAACGTTGAATAACATCCACGCCAATGCTGAAACCCATGAAAAAGCAAAAAGACTTATGAAGAGAATTCTGTCTTTTGTCTCCATTAATTTCCATAATAATTTTAAACTTTTAAAAATTCCAACTTTTTCTTTTGTCATAAGTATTTCTTTAAAGCCTGTAATGGGCGAAAAAGGTAAAATAATTCACGCATGCTTTTTTTGAATAAAAAATTAAAATTTGCCTAAAAAATGTCTACTTTTTCAAGCATTTTAATGGCACACTTGCTCTCTCGGGCAAACAACTCGTTTTCTTCACTGTCATTGTGATTTAAAACTTTCTCCCTTGTCGTTTCAAGAATCGTTATTGCCTGATGACAATATAAGAATTTTTTTAAGGTTTCTTTTTCATACTCTGCCAGTTTGGAACGACTTTCATAGGCGGAAAGAAAGATTTTTGTTTTGCGTATGGTCTCATTTTCATTCTCTATATCAAAACATAAATCTCCTATTGTCACTGCAAGGTCTACTATTCGTGGAAGATAATTTGAAACTGAAAAATCTATTATGTAAAGTTTTCCACTATCCTCCCTTATAACATTTGTTTTGATGATGTCGCCATGCACAAAGCCATACTTCAACTTTGAAAAGTCCACTGAGTTAAATAAATTTAATGCTTTGTCTAAATATTGTTTATCACTTTCGATAAGTTGAATGTTTGCTTCATATTCTTTGGCATAATTCACGATTGCCCAGTGGTCATAAATAAAAGGCGGCTTGAAATCAATCTCATTTAACTTTGCCATGTTTATGGCGATTTGCTCAAGTTCCTCATCAGTGGGAAGGACGCCCAGCGAATAAAAATCTTTGCCGCAAATGTATTCCATGACGATAAGACGATATTTAACATCTTTTATTTTTGTCGTCAAAACTAAATCCTCCCCATGCTTGTAAATCTTAGGGCATGAAAAACCCTTTTCGTAGGGGAGATAGGCACGATTTGCAAGGTTTACACAATCCTCATCACTCCTATCTTTATTGAATACTTTTACGACAAATTTTCCGCTGTCCGCCTCAAGGATAAAATTAAAATCTTCGTATCCTATTTCAATCACTTTGCACTTTTTGACTTGCCCCAATCCATATTTTTCACATACATCTTTTGCCAAAACTTCTAATTGGACATTTAGATTTATTCTACTTTCAAACTCGTTCATTATTGTCTCCGATAATTATAATATCATATTGCTCCCATTTTTCCAAACGATTAAACAAAAATATGGAATTGCCATTTTCCCCAATCTTAAATTATATATTTTGTAATTATAAATTTAAAACATTATTTAAGAGAATGCCATTAACCTTTTTTAAAGGAAAAATGCCCCTTACAAAAAGCCTGAAAGACCAAAATCCTAAAAAGATTTGAAAAAGTTGGCAAATCACTTGACATATTGGGGGGGGGATTTTGTATAATTACTCTGTAAATTATATATTTTAGATATATAATAGAAACAATTTTCGACAAATTTC
>CANQBU010000002.1 GCA_947589615.1 uncultured Clostridia bacterium
GAAGCAGAGGGGTATGCCGATGAAATAAAAGAAAAGGTCACCGCTCCTCAAAATCAAAACCCATACGAGATCGCGTGGGCAAATGTCCTTTTAAAACACCTTAAAAGTGAGGACAAATTAAGCGATCCCATTTTAAGTCAATATTTTTTAAATGACGAAAACATTAGAAATAAAATCTTAGAGGAATATCTTAAAAATCTTAGCGATTCAAAACCGCCAATCATTATTTCTTCACAAAGCGGTGAAAGGTTGTCGGGATATTCTCCTGACAGCCCTAAAACGCTTGACGATGCAAAGCAGATTGTAAATAAGATGTTTAGTTAATGTTTTCATGGAGAAAATTGACGAATTTTAAAAATTATGGAGGGAAAATGGTAACTTTACAAACCGCCGAAAGTGCTTTGAAAAATGTTTATCTTGGCGTTGTTGCAAATCAACTTAACACTAAGGCAAATCCACTTTTGGCAAAAATCAAACAATCAACAAAAGATGTCTGGGGGAAAGAGGTTCGAAAACTTGCTCCTTTTGGCATTAACGGTGGAGTTGGCGCCGGAACAGAAGATGCTGGGCTTCCAATTTCATCTGGAAATGGTTATGTTCAATTTGTTGCAGATCTCAAAAACTTATATGGAAGAATTGAATTAACCGACAAAGCAATTAGAGCATCAGCAAGCAATGTTGGTGCGTTCGTAAACCTTCTTGCCGATGAAATGGAAGGACTTGTTAAGGCAAGCGCTTTCAATTTGGGAAGAATGCTTTACGGCGATGGCAGTGGCGTTCTTGCTACTGTTGTATCAGAAGAAGGCAAAGTTGTAACTTGCGATAAGGTCAACAATATTATTGAAGGCATGCTTATTGATGTTTACACCGATGCCACTAAAAAGACTACTGCACCTATAAAGGTTGAGTATGTTGACAGAACAAACAAAACTTTCAAATTCTCTGGCACGGCTACAATCACCGAAGGTGACAAGTTATATGTTCAAGGCTCAAAAGATTTGGAAATAAGCGGACTTGGAAAAATCTTTGGTGAAAGTGACACAATTTATGGAGTTTCAAAAACCGAATTTCCATGGCTAAAACCTTATGTTTCTACTACTTCGAGTGAAATTTCCGATATTTTAATCCAACAAGCAGTAGATTTTCTAGATATGAATAATGTCAGTCAAATCAACTTCATTGCTTGCTCAAGTGTCGTTAGAAGAGCATATCAAGAATATCTTGGGGCTTACAGAAGAAATATTGATATAGTTGAACTTGACGGAGGATTTAAAACAATTTCTCATAACGGAATTCCTGTTGTTGCCGATAGATTCGTAGATGATGATACGATGTATTTATTAAATACAAATGACTTCACTCTTCATCAATTATGCGACTGGCAATGGCTAGAGGGTGAAGATGGAAGAATTTTGAAACAAAATCAAGGTTATCCAACTTATAGTGCAACTCTTGTAAAATATGCCGAACTTATTTGCGATAAGCCATGCGGACAGGCAAAAATTTCAGGAATTAAAGCCACTGTAACAAATCCTTTTGCAGCATAGGAGTATTTATGCGAAAAATAGAAAATGATTGTTATTTTGTATGTCAAAGATTGAAGGAAATAGACCCTAGTTATGAGGTTTTTTATAAAAATGGTCACTACGAAGTCCATTCTTTTGAGCAGGTAAAAAATAGTTATTGCTTTACAATTCCCTTTCAGGAATTAGATAGCCGAACTATCGATTATGCATTAAAGACGAGAAGTAGCAATCGTGACCAAATTATCGCAGAAATTGAAAAAAATAACCAACTTTTATATGAAAAAAACATAAAAGACCAAGTAAATATGTTAAAGGAGGGCTTATGCTTGTAAAAGATATTATTTTAAAAGCCTGCGTTTTTACGGCAAATGATGAACTTGCAAACTTGGTTAAAGAAAGTGGCGAGCTTGACGAGGAGATGCAAAATCTCCTCGATAAGTTTGTCAATTGCTTCAATCTTGTTCGAAATGAAATAGCATGCGAGTATGAACCTTTGCTTAAAGAGGAAGTCATAGAAACACAAAATGGAAAAGTTTTATTTTCTTCACTTAAGGAGCGCGTTGTTGATGTTGTATCTGTGAAAGATATGAATGACTTTAGCCTCGTATTTAAAAATTTTGATGAATATATTGAGGTGAATTGTCCGAAAGTCAAAATTTATTACAATGCTTATCCAAAAGTGCTTACATTGGAAGATGAGTTTAATTCAACTTTGCCAGAGCGTGTTTATGCTTACGGCACGGCAAGAGAATACTATTTTGTAGAATCATTATATGAAGATGCTTCCATTTGGGACGAGCGATTTAAAAACAGTTTGCAAAATCTTATCAGGAAAAAATCGCAAACAATTATGCCCGCGGGGAGGTGGGTATAATGTATTATCAAAAAAATCTTACCATTAAAAAAAGTAAAGAAAAAGATTTTGAATATGACCTTTTTGCAAACTCACAAAATTTTGAGGACGACACAAACACCCTTAAAATTGGCGAGCCACACATTGTTTATAACTTTATTTCACAAGATGGGACATTGAAGTCGGGCTATGGATTTAAAGATATTGCCATGCCCACAAATGAAACAGATCTCGATGATGAAGTAGTTATTAAATTGAGGGGAAATGAGGTTAAAAAAATTTGGAAACTCAAGTGGTATGATAAAAATGAAGACAAAAATAAATATTATTTGTTTTATTACAATGATGAGCCAAAAGTGTGCTTTGACAATATATTCAATACGCGATTGGCATCATTCGTGATAAATACCACGTTTACGCAAACTCCCTATGTCACATATTATCGATATAATTCACAAGATGCAATGCTATTGTCGGGGGAAGGGGGCAATTTAACAATATTAACCGCCGGCGATACTAAAACAAATGAAAATGCACCGCGAATTATATCGTGTTGCAGACAGTATGGGAAATTATTTGCAATTACTGCCCAAGCGAGAGGGACTCTTGTTTACAATGAAGACCCCGATATTTTGAATTGGTCAGATGAGAAAACCAAAGACCTTGATTTTAGCGATGAAAGAGGGGACTTAAATAGAATAATTTCCTTTAATGACTATCTTTTCATTTTCAGAGATTTTGGAATTACAAAGATATCCATTTACGGAAGCGATGAAGAGTTTGAAATCAACCATATCTATCAGTCGGACAGTTATATTTACCCAAACAGCATTGCTCAGTCGGGAGAAAACATATATTTTCTTGAAGGCAATAAAATAAAAGTTTTCAATGGCTCAAGCGTAAAAGATGTTAAAATCGATTGCCTGAGTGTTCTTGACGGTTGTGATAACCGCTTTGCATATGGTGAATGCTTTTGTGGGAAATACTACCTCGCTTGTCGGGGCAATTTTAAAGAAGGCAAAGTGGGGTGTGAGAATAATGAAGAAGGTTACAAAAATAATCTTTTAATTGTTTTTGATTTGGCGTCAAACCATCTCGATATTGTCCGAGGAGTTGATATAAACGAGTTGCTTGCCTTAAATAATAGGTTCAAGTCCAAACTTATCGCATGCTTTAACAATGAATATAAGAATAGGATAGGCGAGCTTACGCAAGATGGCATGGTTTTTGGCGCGAAACTTAATTCCTATTGGGAAAGCGGCGTCACTGATTTTAATGAGCATGGTAAATTAAAGCGAATTAAGTCGTTTTTAATTAAAAGTGTGCAAGATTGTAAAATCACTTTGTCTAGCGAGAGGTCAAGCAAAACTTTTTCTGTTAAGGGAAAACATAGCATTCAAAAAATAAAGGCAAATGTGTTAGGAAATCAATTTGTTGTAAAAATTGAAGGTGGAAATAACGAATATATAAGCAATTTTGTGTTGAAAGTGAGTTGTGGCGAATGAAGATCGTTTTAAGAAATCATATTGACTTAAATAAGGAAGAGGAAAAGTTTATAAGTAAATATTTTACTTGTAAAATGCTTCAAAAATTCAATAAAAGGAGTTAAATATGGATTTCTGGTCGGAATTTGTAAAAATTATTGTCAGCAATGGAATTTTTGCGATTCTCTTTGTATTCTTGCTTTTTTACCAACTTAAAGACAGCCAAAAACGTGAGCAAGCATATCGAAAAACGATTGATGAACTTGCCGAGCATTTGGTTGTAATCGAAGAAGTGAAAGAGGAAGTAGAAGAATTAAAAAATTACCTCGAAAGGAGAGATGATGAAGAAGAAAATTAAATCTTTCGGTTTCTGGACCGCCCTTGCCGGAGCATTGACTATTCTAGTCGAGGCACTCGGAAAATGTTTCGGTTTCAGCGTAGAAGAGGGACTTGTAAGCGAAATTGTCCTAGCTGTTGCGGGAGTTTTAGTCGTCTTTGGTGTAGTTTGTATGCCAAGCAAAGAAGATGAAAAACAGGAAAAGCAAGATGCTGAAGAAAAAAATCTTGCCCAAAAAGATATGCCCGCGGATCATGAAGAGGACGATAAAGATTAAGTTTTCCTAAAAACTGACAATAAAAAAGAGGATGCTCCCAAAATGGGAGCATCTTTTTTAATGAATTTGGCTAGAGAAAACGGCTGTTATAATTCCTGTATAGAAATTATAATTTTTTGTCAGATTGTTTTTGTCTTTTATTGCTTTGTATACAATTTCAACATAGTCACATTTACCATCAACCATTTCTTCGTTGAATCTTCCGCTAATGTAAGTTTGATTTTCTTCCAAGCCTTCATCTGCGGTTGGCTCTAAAAGCTTGTAATATTTTCGGACATCGGTTGTTCCTAAGAGAAGGAGAGGATTCTTTGTGGTAAATGGCGCTATCAAGTAATTTCTGTCGGCAAGGTCAGTTGGCAGAAGCGAAGTGTCATATTTGCCAAGTTTAATATAATCATTATAGAGAAGACCATCTGCGGCAAGTTCACTGTTCTTGTCGAACCCGCTTAGTTCCAAAAGCCCATGATTTGCGGGAACATTACTGTATTTACCGTCTTCCATGTGAGGGCCAGTTCCAAAAACAAAACTTCCATCATAAACACGTGTTTGGTCGGAGGCGAGTTTGTAAAGTTTTTTTGTTTGTCTGCTGTAGTAATTTAACTCTACTTTTATATCAATGTATTTTTCTGTGTTGAATCCTTCGTCAGGATCTGTTCCGTCGAGGTCGGCGTCATATTTGATTGCAATTGTAAGACCTTGTAAATATCTTTCACTTCTTGGCATAAGAACTACTGATTGATATTCAAGAGGGCGAATGGTGTTTGAACTTGGTGCGGCAGGGTTGTATTTAGGGAAGAATTTATCTGAAGTTGCAAAGAATTTTGCCCCAGCATACTCGATGACTTCAGATGCTAAGAATCTGTTTTCAACCGTCAAATCACCGCCGCCTTCTGTTCCAATGCTTGCATATTTACATACATACTTGACAATTTCATCTACGGCCTTATCATAAGAACGGCCTAAATCGTATGAGCTTACATTTGCATCTTCTGCTGGCTGATAACCAATTAAACTGCCATCGCCATTTAAAATTTCATACATTTTATCGTAATAGGTAAAAGTATCGTTAGTTATATTTGAGCCGATACCAATCACATTTACTTTTATCCAGTTTGCTATCTTATTTATCTGATTTGTTGAAAGCCCGACAAAAGCACCTGCTTTTTTAAACAAATCTTTACGCTCCTGTAACTTTTGATCTACGTCAGTATTATTTATTTCTATTGTATAAGGGTCACTGCCGTTACCTCTTGTATTGACAATTACCACTTCAGGTTCAAGGTCAAGTGCGTAACTGTAAATTACATATTCAAGCGTCTTTACAAAGTCTGAATAATGCTCGGTGTCGGTGGCGTTAAGAGTTTCGCTGAGATAAATTTTATTATATTGATTTTTAGTGTAACCTTCATAATTTTTCAAAATATTAAAATCTTTGGAATAAAGGTGATTGTTGACTTGGACGCCTGTATTGTATGAATAAACAAATGATGGATATGTAGAATTATCATATTGAAAACTCCATTTCCAAGAAGTATTTAAATCTGCTCCGACAATTTCATATCCTTCAAAGTCTTCAGCAGTTACAATTTCATCATTTTTTATTTGCCCAATGACATTTCCTTTCGTGTCGACTTTATATCTTATGCTATCGTAAAGATATGGAATGTTGTTATAATCGAATGTTAAAGTTCTTGTGTCTTGCTCGCCTTCAGAGAAATTTTTGTCGTTCCATCCTGTAGAGGGAGCATTTTGAATTTTAAAAATATCTTTTATTGTGCCATAAGTTTCCTCAGGAATACCATAAATATGATATAAATAGTTTAGTATTTGAAATGCATAAACTCCATAATAATCATTTTTTTGTCCGGGTTCTGCACCTGAGCCTACATCATAGTCGTAACTAAGTGGGCGATATAAGACTTTTACTCCATAAAGGTCAGCCATTTCTGCACTATGTCCACTAAGGGGGCTTCCTTCCTCCTCTTCACCAGGTTCGGCGTCACCGCAAGAGATAAAAACAAATGAAAAACAACATATCATGATAAAACAAAAAATTCTTAATAAAATGCTCTTTTTCATATTCCTCCTCCCTTTAATATATAATATTGTAACCTATTTTTATTTAAAAATCAACTTTTTTATTATTTAAAAATTATTTTTATTAAAATTTATATTTTCACTATCTATAATATATCAAGTTATAAAAAAAAGACGACACTTTATGTCGTCCTTTTTTAGTTAAAATAATAATTCATCTCCGAAATCTTCGATATTGTATTTGCCTGTATCTTCATGATATAACGAGAAAGAAGTTTTGGCGACTTGATTTGCCTGTGCATCTATTGTGTATTCGCCGAAATCATATGATGATTTATCATTTGTTTTATAATAGCCAGAGTTTACATTGTTAATTAAACCGTTTACATCATCCCTTACTTCAATTGACATCTGCTTTATGCCATTGTTTGAAACTTGTAATATTAATGCGGTTTTAGTATTCCCGAGCTCGCTTAATCCTGGTTGCACTGAAGAAATATAATAAGTTGCATTTTCTTCATTTAGTCCTTCTGCTGTGAAAACTGCTTCTGCTAAACCAGGATAGTTCGTTTTAGCGTCTTCGTCATAGTTAAAATTAATTTCATAATTATAAGTTGAACCATTAATTGCTTTTTGCAATTCACTTACAATATTTTTATCTGTAAGGTCTTTAATATTTAATGGCGAATTTAAGTTGACGGATGTTACAAAGAAAATACGGTTATCATATTTTCCATAATAATTTATTTTAGAAATAGCGCCATTTGCATCTTCTTGTAAATTCCATTTTGTTTCTGATAATTTGCTTGCATCGAATTTGCTGCCGTCCATTTCATTAGGCAATACCTTTTCCACAATATGGTCATACGCACCTTGAAGGCCTTGATTTAATTCAGTTGGGTATTTTGTTACTAAGTCTTGAACGCTTTCAATCTTTTTATCGGTGCTAGGATCTACAGGACCAGGATTTTCTTTTTGAAATTCTGCCTTATATTCAGATGTGAATATATTTTCGCCTTGGAGAGTGTAGGATTTTGTTTCGTTAGAGCCAGCCGCAGCAAATATAATCTCCTTGAACTTATTATCGTCGTTAAGTTTTTCAATCAACTGTGCATCATCTAAATCTTGGGCAAGCAAATCAATAGAGCTTGTATTGATTTTATTGTCTTTTACAGAGAGGACGTTGTAAGTATAAACTGTATTTCCAAATGAATTTTTTGTGGTTGTATTGCCCAAGAATGTTCTTGCGTTTGCATCAACTTTGCTGGACATTTTTCCTATTCTATAGTAAAGAGCGTCTTTAAGATCCGACCTATTTACATCTTCTTTTGCATCAAATTCAAAACTTAAAGTGTTTTGAATAACTGGAATAACATCGTTTTGTTCTACATCTTCATTTAGAATATCGTCAAATTTAATAGGTGCACTGAGTCTAACATTGACGACATCAAATTTGCGAGCAGTATCTCCTGTTTTGTGAATATACGCATAAGAAATACGGTCAAGTGAATAATCATCAGATGAGTTAAAGTTTATGGTTTCAGATAAGACGTCACCTTTGCCCTCTGTGATTTCAGGTTTTACAAATTCATTAAAGAATTCAACTCCTTCTTCTTTGTAACTTGTAAGAAATTCATCGAAGTCTACATTTTTAAAAGCTGGGTCTTCAGGCAGTGGATTAACCACTGGTGGATTAGGATCAACAGGTGTAGGAGGTGTAGGTTCTGGACCTGGATTAACTTGTTGTCCACATCCAGCGAATCCAAAAACGGCTCCTGCAACTACGCCAAGGGCAACTGCACCTACAGCGATATGTTTTAAAGCTTTTTTAAACCAAAGTCTTACCATAGAAGGCTGTTTAATTTTTCCATCATATTCATTATTTTTCATAAATTCCCCCTTAAATATTTGGATAACTTATGAATATTATAGCATATAGATAATCAAAAATCAACCCCTAATTTCAAAAAATTTTGGTAAAGGTTAAAAGAGACAAAATCTTAAAAGAAATTAGAAAATGATAGACAAAAAGTGTCAAATAATGTAAAATTATGTTGTAATGAAGAAAGTAATAAATGCGAGAAATATTTTTTATCCATTTTTGGCGTTCTTGTTCGGTTTATCGATTGCCAGAAAACTTTTTGGCGGGCAAATTGATGTTATAGTAATCACTTTGCTTGTAATTTTGGTCGTAGGAGTTTGCCTTGTAATGTGTAAGAAAGTCAAATATTTTGTGGCACTACTTTTATTATTTTTATTGGGAAGCGGAATATACTTTTCTTGTGAGAGACTTTGGACGCCACGGACATACATTAGTCAGGTTAGCATTGTAGGAAGGATAAAGGAAGGTGTAACGGAGGGAGAATACAATAATTATACGGTTATTCTAGACGATGTAAAAATTGATGGAAAAAGCGGGAAAAATATTAAATTAACTATTAAAAACTGTGAGCAAACGCCAAAAGCGGGCGATATTATAACTTTTGAAGGAGAAATTTTTCCAAATAAACTATTTCAGCTTGGAAAATTCAACTCAAGTGATGTTCGTGAAAATGTCAAGTATAAGGCAGAGGTCAACTGGGGAAGTATTGTAACCATCGATGAAGGAAACTTAAAGTTAGATGAGCGAATAAGGCTTAGGTTGCGAGATATAATCTTTGCCAATATGAACGAAAGAAACGGCGGAATTGCTTATGCGGTTTTGTTTGGTGACAAAACAGGTGTTGACGGTCTAATCGAAGAGGCATATAGAGATGCGGGAATAATTCATGTTTTAACTGTCAGCGGCCTACATGTAAGTTTTTTAATAGCACTGCTATTTGGAATTTTGAAGCTGTTTAAAGTGAATAAGTATGTTCGCTTTGCGATAGTGACGGTATTCATAGCCTTTTATGGTTATCTTTGTGGATTTACCCCTGCTGTGCTGCGTGCAGGAATAATGGCAGTCATTCTTATGGTGGCGGGACTTCTTGGAAGAAAGTATGACGGGCTGAACAGTTTAGGGCTTGCAGGATTTGTAATTTGTTTAACAAGACCTCTTATGGCACTTGATGTTGGGTTTTTAATGTCGTTCTTCTGTGTAATGACAATTTATATGCTTGGACCAGTATTAAGGCGATTATTCAATAAGTTCTTGCCGCACGGCATCTCTTCACTGATTGCCATTTCTATATCGGCACAAATAGGAGTTTTGCCATTTTTGGCAACGTTTGGCACAGAGTTAAACTTGTTGGCGTTTGCGGTAAATTTGATTGTAGTTCCTATTTTCAGTATAATTTATCCGCTATTGTTTGTATTTTCGTTACTTGCTGCAATTCTTCCCTTTCTTGGGAAACTGCTTGTCATTGTCAATTTGCTATTTTCGGCGATTAACCGCATAGTCATGTTTTTTGCTAGGACAAGTTTGCTCCTTCCGGTTGGAATTTCCTATTATGGTTTTACACTTTTGGTCTTCCTTGCAATTTTTGGGGCAAGTCAATATTTTATGATTGAAGATATTAAAAAGTTTACAATTCTATCGCTAAGCTCACTTGTGTTTGCAACTGTGCTGGGGTGCTATAGCCTTCCTCAAAAGAATGGACCTCGAATTGCATATATTAATGCTGGCAGTGACTATAGTTTAGTGCTTACTACATCTGACGGAACAAACATGATTGTGGGAGATAATTATTTGTTAAGTTCCTATCGAATTGAATACAGAACAGGCAAATTTGACATATTTATTTCGTCAAGCGGCATGCTGTCGGGAAATGAAATTGATGATTTGTCTGCAATGGGGATAAGCAAATTTATAACTTATTCGTCACAGAGTGAAAGTTCGAAGGTGACAAAGGTTAAGACAAACACATTGTTTGATATAGGGACGGGCGACGATAAAGTGAGTATGGCATATCTTGAAAATGACGGCGAATATTTAGGTTTGGAACTTATTTTTTGCAATAAAACGATTTTTCTTGTAAATAAAAGCACTTTTAGTTATAATTCTATATGTGAGCAATATTTTAGGCAAAAAGAGCCTGATATAGTTTTCACTGATCATGAAGAAGACTTTACAACTTCTTGGGCAACTATTATCTCAAATACTTCCGATGTCAGTGGAAATTATAATTATCAGAGGAACGGGGATTTATTACTGACATTTAAAAACGAAAAAATGATTGTTAGGGGGCTTGATTGAAAACATTAAAAACAAGATTAAAAGAAGGATTGTCAAATTGTTATATTATGTCAGGAGATGATTACGAACTTTATCTCCGTGCTTTTAACATGATTTTTAGACGAGCCAAATTGAACTTGCCTGACTTTAATTATGTCAAATTTGATGATGAAAATTATTCAATGGTGGCGGTGATTAATGCATGTGAAGTTTTGCCTATGGGTGATGAATATCGAATAATTTTAGTAAAAAACGTTGAAAAAATAAGCGAAAATGATAAAAAAACGCTAGTTTCCTATTTAAATAACCCTTCTCCAACATCAATACTCATATTTTTTGATTATTATGGGAAACTTGAATCGGTAAAGAATGCCGAGAGAGTGGATTGTAATAAGTTTGATAAAGTGATGCTTACAAACATTGTCGCAAGTGAGATTGAGAAAAAAGGTAAACAAATAAGCGGGGAAGCCATTGAAAAACTTATTGATTATTGCGGATGCTCTATGACGCGAATTGTAAGCGAACTTGATAAACTTGTTTACTATGACCTTGAAAATCCACTGATAACCGCATCACTAATTGAAAAGATGGTGTCACGCGATGATGAAGTGGTGATATATGAATTGACGGAAGCACTTGGACAAAAGAATGGGGACAAAGCGATTAAATGCCTTGAGAAACTAAAAAAAGATGGAATTTTGGGGCTTATAACAAATCATTTTCGAAGATTATTCTTTATTTCAATTTCTGATTTGCAAGATGGCGAACTTGCAAATTTGCTTTCTGTAAAAGAATATGCAATAAAAAAGCAACGTGCCCAAGTAAAAAACTTCTCAAAAATGCAATTAAAAAAAATATATTCACTACTTGAGGAAGTTGACTTTATGATAAAAAGCGGAGCCATGCTGCAAGAGAACGCACTCTCATATTTAATTTTGTCAATTTTGTATATTTAAAGATAATTAATAAAAAATCAGAAAAAAACACATAAAAAAGCCCGAATTTTCATTAAAAAACATAAAAAATAAAAAAATGAAAATCTAGGTCTTTTTAATAATAAAATCTAAATTGATTTAATAATTAAAAAAGAGGCTTGAGCCTCATTTTTTATAATACATTTGATTTTTACTTGTCGGTTTGTCGGGCAAAGTCATTTCGATAAGATTCATTTCAAGAGCGGGCAATATGTAGTTTAATCTAAAACCATTTCTCGATTTTAAATTTAATTTTGCCATAAGTTCGGCTGAAGATTGAGGATAGGATTCAATAACATTTAAAAGTGCTTTGACTTGCTGATTGGAGTGAGTAAGATGATTTCTAGAATCTTTAATCAAGTTATCGACTGCTTTATTAATGATTGAAAGCATATATTCGATGAAAGAATTTGTGTCTCTATTTGATAATGACTGCGAAAGTACCTTGTTGAAAGCTTTTTTGTTGTCGGAAAGCACATCTTCAATTGTAATGTATTTGAATATTGGTTTCCATGAAGAC
This sequence comes from uncultured Clostridia bacterium, assembly GCA_947589615.1. GTDB lineage: Bacteria > Bacillota > Clostridia > Christensenellales > UBA1242 > Caccovivens. Next base: position 12,165 of record CANQBU010000002.1, read on the forward strand.
AATATGATTTTTTGCCAAAATCTTGCGACAATATGATTGCCTTCGTCGAAAGGCTTAATAAATTCGAAAACATATTGAAATACGCATGCTCTAACAAGAATTTGAGGACTGTTTTTTATTACATCTATAAGTTGATTTAAAAGTTCTGGAATTATGTTTGGAGGAGGGCAATTTTGGCTAAACCCACTGTCATCTTGCAATTTTAAAGGTTTATTTCGCAAAATTCCTGCATTTTGCGAGATATTTTTCATAATTATGCCGTGAAGCCTTATTATATCGTCAACATCATAAGGGTTTAAATTGTCAATATTATTAAATGCTTCATCTAAATTTAATATATACTGTTTATTTTCAGAATCTCCCGCCAAAGTTAGGGCTTCATTGACCATTTCAGGGGAAATTTCAATGTTTTCAAGTGCAAGATTTGCACATATAGTTTTAATTTTATTAATTTGCTTAAGTCTAGGGTATGCTTCAAGTTCGCCGTAGGAGTAAATTTGTCCTAGTTTTTCCATAATTTGAGAAACCTGGTCCAAGATTTCATCGGTAATGTCGTATTGATTATTCATATTTTAACCTCGCTCTTTATTATACAACCTTTTTTCGACAAAAGCAACCTTTCTTACATAATATTTTTAATTTTTTCTTGCACATTATTTTAGTCATATTGCAGTGTCATACATATTATCTTGCACATCTTCATAGATATTTTTTTAAAAAAGTTAAATATTTTCAAAGTGATAAGATTAATTTGATAATATTTGTTGACTTTTTGTTTTAAATTTTGCTATAATAAGGGTATGCAGGAGGAAAAAATGTTAAAAGAAGTTAAAAGCAGAAAATTCGCAAATGGAATTGTCTATGCACTTAGGACTGAGGACGATTATCCACTAGAAGTGACTGACACATTCTTGCCATATTATACTAAGGATGCGATTGGACAAAAGCAAAATGCACTTACATCTTATGAACTTGGAGATAGGACTGAAAGATGGATGATTGGGGTGTCATGCATGTCGGGCTGTCCTGTTCACTGCAAGTTTTGTGCCACTGGTCAACTTAAAAAGTTTAGAAATTTGACGGCAGAGGAAATTTTCGAGCAGGTTAAGTTTATCCTTGATAAAAATCCCGATTATGACCCAAAAAATTCTAAGGAATTTAAAATAAATTATACCAGAATGGGTGAACCATTTTTAAATATTGAAGAGGTTAAAAAAGCGATTGAGATGATAAATGCGATTTATCCAAATACTCATCACTACATATCTACAATAGGAATAAAGGGAAGTGATTTTAGTTGGATAAAAGGAAATATAACATTGCAAATATCTCTTCACTCACTTGACGAAGAAAAGAGAAATTGGCTTATACCTTTTCACAATAAATACTCTATCGAGGAACTTGGGAAGATAAGAACTGAAAGCAACCTTAAAACTACATTAAACCTTACTTTGGTTGATACAAGCGACTTTGATATAGAAAAATTGCAAAAATATTTCGATAAAGATAAGTTTTTCATAAAATTATCGCCAATTAATGAAAATGCGGTGTCTGAAGGTAACCATCTCGGAAAGGGAGTTATAAAAGGAGTGAATTTAATATAATGGCAGTAAGAGAGGGGATTTTCCGATATAGGATTATAACAAACTTGAATTGCAATATGAATGAAAGCACTGGTCCTAATGGGAATTGTTATTTTTGCTACCAGCCAAATAAACAGCCACTTATGCTTGACTATAATAAGGCAAAGGAAACAATGGAAAAGGTTGGTGTTTTGAAGAGGGCGACAATAATGGGCGGAGAGGCGACAATTCGTAAAGACCTTGTTGACTTTATAAAACTTGCAAAGTCCTATGTCACAAACGATGTTTGCCTTGTTACAAATGGAATTTTGCTCAATGAAGAGAGAATAAAGAGCTATAAGGAAGCGGGGCTTACTGAGGTTGCCATTTCAATATCATCTCTTGAGCAATATTACAGAAGAAGAGAACAAGCACTTTTATGCAAAAAATACATTCCAAACACCAGAATTAACATTCCAAAATGTAAAGAAAGCACAGGAGATAAACTTGTTGAACTTTTAAAAGTCATTTTGACAGATGATTTCTATGTGATTGTTTGCGAGGATTTAATGGGAAGATATGGCGATTTTGATTTCCAGATAAAACTTCAAGCAAAGAAAATCAAAGATGACGGCTGTAATTTTTATGACTATACCTGGAATGGTCATCAATTTGGCGTATTTGGCAATTACACTGGCTATGACGACACCGATATTATAATCACACCCGTAGGCAATTTCTGCAAGTGGGAAATGTATTGCGAAAAAGTTGGGAATTGCAGTCTGAACAAAACTCAAAGCAGCGTGGATAAAGATGGAAAGCCTGAAAATTGATTTTGGAAGCGGATATAATCATAAGGAGGGCTACAAGTCATGTGATATAACCAATTTGCCAAACTTAGATTATGTTTATGACGAGAAGAATGATAAAATTTTATATCTTGAAGAAGAATCGGTTGATGAGTTTTATTTGAGAAATGTTGTTCATCATCTTAAAGATATTTCAAAAACTTTTAAATGTTTGGATAAATATTTGAAAAAAGGTGCTATAATTACTATAATAGATGTGCGTAAAGAATTTTATAAACAAAATCTTTTTCTTGATAACCTATGGTATAGATTTATAATTCCAAGAAATGAGATATGGTTTAGTCCAATTTATAGGGATTATTTTAAAATTCTTGACGAAATGAATTACTGTAAAATAGAATATATTGTGAAAGAGGAAAAGGAGGTGAGTGTATGGAAAAAATCATAGAGGCACTTGCAAAATGCGGATATGATTATGCTATCGCAATAGCAACAAAGGCAGAGATTGAAGCCGGCGCCGCTTGCGGACAATTAAGCATAATCATCGAATAAGATAGGAAATAAACTGCATAAATTGTATTTTGTTTCTGCAGTGTGCGATGCGAATAAAAAACTCCAAAAGATAAAAATTCGTTTGGAGTTTTTTTTAGAACGCAAGAACAACAGCGAGGTTACGAGATATTTTCTTATATTTAAAAATTGATATGCCAATAAAATTGATATATTTTCGCAATGATTTTGAGATTTTATATTAGGCTTCGCTATTATTGATTTTCTAAATCTTCGTATTTCGTAAGTTTTACGCCCGCATCATCAAAAAACTTTTGGATAAACTCATCAGGGTAGTTTTCTTTGTAAATAACTTCTTTTATTCCCGCATTGGCAATTAATTTTGCACAAATTATGCAAGGGCGGTGTGTGCAATACAAAACGCAACCTTTAACACTTATACCTTCTTTTGCGGCTTGCATCAAAGCATTTTGTTCGGCATGGACGGAATAGCAAATTTCAGCATGAGTTCCGCTTTTGATATCGAGTTTATTTCTCAGACATTCGCCACGTTCAACGCATGTCATAGCACCTGTTGGTGCACCATTGTATCCTGTGGCGATAATTCTTTTATCTTTTACGATAATTGCTCCCACCTGCCTTCTTAAACAGCTTGACCATGTCGCGATGTATTCAGTAAGTTCCATAAATCTTTTGTTCCACTTATCCATAATTCTTCTCCTTTTAATGATTTTATTTTTAAGAGTTTTTAGACATATAAATTCGATTTAGTATAATATTTTTTATTGTAGACGTAGTATAACATTATGTTTATAATTTTGTCAACTGTTTGTTATTATTTTATAATCAAAACGCAACTTTGTTTTTCCGATTGGACCTTGTAAATTATAAAGATTGATATAAAATCTCAAACTTTAAAAAATCGCCTTTTTCTCCGTTATAATGGGAGATGTAGCCGCCAAAAAACAACAATTTAAAAATTTGATTTAAAAAATCGATTTTTCGCCTTTATTATGGGGGATATATCGATTGTAAATAAAAAAATATTTAAAATTATTAAATTTGCTTGCTTATTTAGTAGAATTGTGCTAATAATATAATCAGTAAGGAGTTTTTTTATGGATATATTTAACAAGGTATTTAAGCCACAAAATTATACAGTGGCAAAGGAAAGGGGTATTTATCCTTATTTTCATCAATTGAATTCACGTCAAGATGTTGTTGTAAACATGGAAGGTAAACGCACAATTATGATTGGCTCAAATAACTATCTTGGGCTTACCAGCCACCCAAAAGTTATTGAGGCGGGCATTGAAGCATTGAAAAATTATGGGAGCGGCTGCTCTGGTTCAAGGTTTTTAAATGGGACGCTTGACCTTCATGTAAATTTTGAAAAAAATCTTGCTGACTTTTTACAAAAAGAAGGGGTTATGACTTTCAGCACGGGCTTTCAAAGCAATCTTGGAATTATCTCCGCTATTGTAGGAAGAAATGACTATGTAATTTGCGATAAAGAAAACCATGCAAGCATTTATGATGGATGCAGACTCAGTTATGGAAAAATGTTAAGATATAATCATGCCGATATGGAAGACCTTGAGAAGAAACTTGCTTCTGTTCCAAGTGAAAGCGGAATTTTGATTGTCACTGATGGCGTATTCTCAATGGGCGGTGACATTGCAAAACTTCCTCAGATTGTTGAGCTTGCAAAAAAATATGGTGCTAGAGTAATGGTTGACGACGCTCATGCACTTGGAGTTATCGGTAAACATGGAAGAGGAAGCGCCGAATATTTCGGTCTTGAAAATGATATTGATATCTATATGGGGACATTCTCAAAATCCCTTGCATCTTTGGGGGGATATATGGCGGCAGATAAAGATGTAATTGAGTTTGTTAAACATACTTCTAGACCATACATATTCAGTGCAAGCATGACGCCTGCAAATGTATGCTGTGCAAATGCTGCCCTTGAAATTTTAAAGGCAGAGCCACAGAGAGTGCAAGACCTTCAAAGAGTGGGGGACCACATGAGAGAAAACTTGCGTGAAAGAGGGGTTGCATTTAAGGAAAGCACAACTCCTATTATCCCAATTTACACTTATGAAGATGAAAAAACTTTCATTGCATGCAAACTTTTGCTTGATCGCGGGGTTTATGTAAATCCAGTTGTATCTCCTGCAACCCCTGTTGGACAGAGCCTATTAAGGACAAGCTATACAGCGACTCATACATTTGAAATGCTTGATGAAGCCGCCGACAAGATTAAAGAAGTTACTGAAATCTTAAAAACAATGTAAATAAGAGGGCAAGAAAATCTTGTCCTTTTTTGTCAAAAAAGGCTGTTGACAACTAAAGTAATATAGTGTATAATAAAAATATAAGAAATCACCGAAACTTTTATTTTAGGAGTTAAAATGGCGAATAAAGATAAAATAATAAAAGTAAGAGAAAGGGTCTATCGGGAAATTGCAAAAAATCCCGGCGACCTTTTTTCTCTTCGTGCAACATTACTTAAGCAAAACATTGTCGAATCGGGCAATAAATTTGACAGGGCAATAGAAATGCTTAAAGAAAGTGGAAGAATTTATGTCAAAGCGGGTCAAGTTGCACTATCAAAGGGCGCTTTAAAAATGGGGACACTTGTTTTTCGTGGGCAATCGGGATATGTTATGCTCGATGGCGATGGAAGACAATATCAAGTTGAAACAAAGTCTTTGACGGGATATAATTCACATGACAGAGTTATGGTGGGCTTTAATGAAAACAATGATAGAAAAACTCCATTTGTTGCGTCAAAAATAGAAGAGGAAAATCAGACGCCAAATGCAAATTTGATTTTGGGAAGAGTGGCAAAACTGGGACATGACCAATTGATTTTTATTCCAAGCGATAAAAGATTTACTAAAAATATAGCAATTTTAAATACGAAAAGCACTGTTGCGCAATATCAAGATAAAATTTGCCTGCTTGAACTTACTCAAGATGAGAAGAATGGACTCCCTGCATTTGGGGTTATAAAGGAAATAGTTGGCGATGCGGGAAACCCAATCCATGAATATGATGCTATTGCAAGCCAGCACGGTGCAAATATGACATGGAGCGACGAAATAGTCGAAAAGGAAATTGAAAAATTGCCAAATGAAGTTGATTTGAGTGGCTATACCTTGACAGATGAAGAAGGATCAGTTGTAAAAGAAGGAGGAGATGAAAGACTTGTAGACTTAAGAGAACTCGATTTTACTACGGTTGACCCCGCCACTTGCAAGGATATGGACGATGCCATTTATTCGACATATAATGAAGATGGGGATTTGGTCGTTTATACTGCGGTTGCTAATGTTCCAAAATATGTTGACCTTGAAAGCGAAATAGGAAAAAGATATATTCGTGGTGGTTTCACAATTTACGCTCCAAATAAGGCTTATAATATTTTGCCTCCTCAACTTTCAACAAATATTTGTTCATTAAATCCCGATGTCGATAGGCTGGCAATGGTTGTAAAAAGCGTAATTGATGAGAAAACTGGAGAAGTAAAGTCAAGTTCAATATATGATGCGGTTATTAAAAGCAAAAGAAAACTTAGTTACGAAGAGGCACAAAAAATCACAGATGAGTGCAAAACTAAATTAAAGGAAAAGATATTTGCGGGTAAGCCACTTTCAATTGATGAACAGGTTGCATTCAATTCCTATGCTTCGCAAGTTCTCTGGGAGGGACTTAACAAGCGAAATTTAATAAAATTTGAGACAAATGATGAATATAATGTGATTTTTAACTCCGATTTTAGTGATATTGTGGATATTTTGCCAGAAGAAGATGTCCCTTATCATAAAGTAATTGAAGCGTTTATGCTCACCGCAAATGAAGCGACGGCACAGTTTGCGAAGAGAAATAACGTTCCTAATATTTATCGTGTTCACGATATGCCTAATGAAGATAAAGTAAATATGGCGGAGGAATTTTTCAAAATATTAGGAATTGATTTTAAGGGAGACCTTTCGCCAGAAGGAATTAAGGAAATAATTGATTCGGTCAAAGGCACAAAACAGGAAAAGGTTGTAAATAATTTTCTTGTTCGACTTCAAAGCAAGGCAAAATACAATACAAATACAAATCCAAAGAAAGTTGAATATGTAAGATTAAGGCCAAGGGTGGCGGGTAATAAGAAGGGGAATAATATTGCTACAGTGCCATGGGAAAAAGATGATAATATAAGCCACTTTGGACTTCAAAGCGTCGCATATTCCCACTCAACCTCTCCGATAAGACGTATAACTGATTACGTGACAATGAACAATATTTTGGCATACATAAATGGCAAAGAACTTTTAAGTGAAGACAAAGTTTTTGATATTTGCGGGATTGCAAACATTTTGCAAGATGAAAATAAAGACGCTGAAAGGGAATTTAACGAGGTCAATTCTGCGATATATTGCGAAAATAATATCGGAAAGATAATGAAAGGGAAAGTTTGTGCGTTTAAGCATAACTTAAGTGGAGAAATTGTTGCCGTTGTCGAAAATGAAGAAAAAGGTGTGACCGTCAATATTCCAGTTTCAAGTCTATGTTCAAATAACAGTGCTTATCTTTCAATATCTCCTTATGGGAGTGCGGTGTTCGGGAAAAACAAATCTCATCCTGTAGTTAAACTTTGTGACGAACTTACTTTTAAAATTTGCAGTGCAGATAGGGTAACAAGAGAGGTTAATGCAACGACAGACTTGCAACGCGAAATTATCGCTGATGAAGAAAAATTAGAAGAAAATGGCATAAAAATGCCTCAAAAACCTCAAAAAACAACTAAAAAACGTTCTTCTGCCTATGAATACTATAAAACTTATGTAGAAAATCAAGATTATGAAAACGACTGGAGATAATGGCAAAAATTAAACATAGATTGATAGATAATTTGAGTTCGATATTTTATCGGACTCATTTTAATTTATGACTAACTTAATATTAATTAATTTTTTTATACCTCAATATTTATTTGACAAAATCAGACTAATTTTTTAAAATTTAAAGGGAGTAAAAAATGGCTAAACTTTATTTTAAATATGGTGCTATGGGAAGTTCAAAAACCGCCCAAGCACTTATGTGTAGATTTAATTATTTACAAAAGGGTTTTGAGGTTTATCTTTTCAAACCAGTTGTCGATACCAGAGGGGAGGAAAATGGAATTCCTCTCGTCAAAAGCAGAATCGGACTTAAAAGTGAGTGTATTGAGTTTGAAAAAGATGAAAATTTCTTCGATATTTGCAAAAGGTATGACATTTTGCATGAAAGAAGAGTAATAATAATTGATGAGGCTCAATTTCTTACGCGTGAGCAAGTGGAACAATTGAAGGATATCTCACAATCAATACCTGTGCTTTGCTATGGACTTTTGACAAATTTTAAAACTGAACTTTTTGAAGGTAGCAAACGGCTTGTTGAAATTGCTGATTCACTAAATGAAATAAAATCGGTATGTAAATGTGGACGAAAAGCCACAATAAATGCGAGAATCATAAACGGGAAAATTTGCGTTGATGGCGAAGAACTTTTAATAGGTGATGAAACTTATGAGGGAATGTGTTATCGATGCTTCAAACAGCGTTTGGAAAAAGAAAAATAGGGAGGAAATATGGAAAAAGATTATTTAGATGATGAATATTTGGAGTTATTAGACAAATATTTTAGGGCGGCAAATTACCTGTCTGCTGCACAACTTTACCTTTTGGATAATCCGCTTTTAAAGGAGAAGTTGAAGCCTGAACATATTAAAAAGAAGATTGTCGGACACTGGGGGACCGTTCCAGGGCAAAATTTCATTTATGCTCATCTTGATAGGGTGATAAATAAATACAATCTTAATATGCTTTTAATTTCGGGTCCTGGACATGGCGGCAACTTTTTCATATCAAACTCCTATCTTGAAGGCGTTTATAGTGAAGTTTATCCCAAGATAAGTCAGGACAAAAAGGGTTTGACACGACTTTGTAAGCAGTTTTCCTTTCCATGTGGAGTAAGTTCTCATGTAGCACCTGAGACACCAGGCTCAATTCATGAAGGCGGAGAACTAGGATATAGTTTACTTCATGGCTTTGGTGCTGTTTTTGATAATAAAGATTTAATCGCAACTGTAGTAATAGGAGATGGCGAGGCTGAAACAGGTCCACTTGCTACTTCGTGGCATTCAAATAAGTTTTTAAACCCTGTCACCGATGGTGCCGTTCTTCCTATTTTGCATTTGAATGGATATAAAATAAGCAATCCTACAGTTTTGTCGCGTATATCAAAAAAGGAATTGAAATCCTTCTTGATTGGATGTGGCTGGGCTCCAATATTTGTTGAAGGAAGCGATGTTAAGGCAATGCATAAGAAAATGGCACTTGCAATGGATGAGTGCATAACAAAAATCAAAGATATCCAGTCCGCATTCAGGTCGGGCAAAATGACCCAAAGACCAATGTGGCCAATGATAGTTTTAAGAGCACCAAAGGGTTGGACGGGGCCAAAATATGTTGATGGTAAAAAAGTTGAAGGCTCGTTTAGGGCACATCAAGTTCCAATTTCAATGACTGAGGAAGGGCATATGCAATTGCTTGAAAACTGGCTTCGAAGTTATAAACCCGAAGAACTTTTTGATGAGAATTATAAACTTAAAAAGGAAATTGCCGACATACTGCCAAAAGGGGATAAACGCATAAGTGCAAATCCTCATACTAACATGGGGGCAACCAAATTAAAACTCCCTCCTCTTAAAAAATTTGCAGTTGAGATTGGAGAACATGGCTCATGCAAAAAACAGGATATGCTTGAACTGGGAAACTATATAAAGGAGGTTTTTAGGCTCAATAAAGATAGTGCAAACTTTAGAATTTTTAGCCCCGACGAAGCCATGTCAAATAGACTTTATCACATTTTTGAAGAGGAAAATCGTGATTTTAACGCAAAAATTGATAAAAATGACGAGTTTTTGGCTCAAAATGGAAGAATTATGGACAGTTATCTCAGCGAACATGCATGCGAAGGCTGGCTTGAAGGTTATCTTTTGACTGGTCGACATGGGACTTTTGTAAGTTATGAAGCGTTTATAAGAATTGTCGATTCTATGGTTTCCCAACATGCAAAATGGCTTAAAGTTACAAGGGAACTCAAATGGAGAAAACCACTTCCTTCATTAAATATTCTGCTTACATCAAATGCTTGGCAACAAGACCATAACGGCTATACCCATCAAGAGCCAGGTTTTCTTGACCATGTTGCAAATAAAAAATCGGAGATTGCAAGAATTTATCTTCCTCCAGATGCAAACTGTCTCATTTCCTGCTATGATCATTGTCAGGCAAGCAAAAATTATGTCAATGTTATTGTGGCTTCAAAGCATCCAAGTTGGCAGTGGCTGAATATGGAAGATGCGATAAAACATTGCACGGCGGGACTGAGCGAGTGGGAGTGGGCAAGCACTTGCAAAAGAGGTGAAAAACCAGATATTGTTTTGGCAACGGCGGGTGACACTCCCACACTAGAAGGCCTTGCGACTATAAAATTAATAAGGCAGTATTTGCCAAATTTGAAGGTGAAATTTATAAACGTTGTGGATATTATGAAACTGGAATCAAATGAACTTCATCCTCATGGCTTAACCGATGATGAATTTGATGAACTTTTCACAGTTGACAGACCTGTAATTTTCAATTTCCATGGGTATCATAAATTTATTCATGAATTAACCATTACTAGACACAATAAAAATATTACTGTTCACGGATATAAAGAAGAGGGAACAATAACCACTGCATTCGATATGAGGGTTCAAAATGAAATTGACAGATTTCACTTGCTTCTTGATATTATTGATATATTGTCATTAAAAGAAGAAAAACTCAAAAAATTGCTTGAAGAAAAATTAAAATATCATAAAGAATATATCGCTGAATATGGAGTGGATATGCCTGAAATTGAGAACTGGAAATGGTAAAATTTTAGATAATTTCCATTTTTTAGCGTAAAAATGCATTTAAAATCAATAGAAAAGTCAAAATTTTTAAAAAATCTTTTTAAATATGTTTTAATTTATCGTAAATATTATTATTAACGGTCAATTTCAGAGTTACGAGATTGACCGTTTTGTTTTAGAAAATTCTCGCATGTTCTAGTAGTTTTGTTTTCCATTGGATTTAAGACCATCAAAAATTTTTTTACGATATAAATAAAATGATAAATTTTATAAAAACAAATACAAAACTATAAAAAGTATGCTATACTTAATTGAAAAGAAATAGGATATAAGGAGTTTTGGCATGTTACATTTCAATGAGGATACAAGGGTAAAATTCCCTGCGACAATTCAATTTTTAAGGCTAGGTTACAATTATCAATCCCTAAAAGGAGCAAATATTGATTTTAATACAAAGATATTTGTGGAGCGTTTTAAAGCTGCAATTGAAAAAATAAATGGAAGAAAATACAGTGATGAGAAGATATCTTCGTTAATTGACGAAATTGACTCTTTAATTAAGTTTAACGATTTGGGAAAGGAATTTTACAAGAGATTAACATCTGTCGAATATGACACAAAACTCATTGATTTTGATAATTTGGACAATAATGATTTTGCCGTTGTTGACGAGTTGCCTTTCGGCATTAAAGAAGGAACTGAGAAAGGGTCATTTAGACCTGACATAAACATTATTATAAATGGTATTCCGCTTGCTTTTCTTGAGGTTAAACATCCAAACAACTCGGGTGGCATTCAAGTGGAATTTGAAAGAATGATCAATAAAAGATTAAAAAATAATGATTATAAGAAATATTTTAATCTTGTTCAAATAGTAACATTTTCAAATAATATGGAATATGAAGAATCTGACGATGATATAGCCGGTGAGGTGAAAGCGGGCTCATTTTACACAACCCCAAATGGACAGGCCACCACATTTTCATTTTTCAGAGAAGATATAAAAGATTATCATGCAAATTATCAATTAAAAAGTATTGATGAAGAAACAATTAAATATATTGTTAAAGATGGTGGATATGACCCAGATGAAACGGATACTCCAGAATTTCAAACCAATTTATCTGATTTGTCACCATGTAATCGATTTATTACTTCTTTCTACGATAAAGAAAGATTTATGTATATGCTTCGTTATGGAATAATGTTTTTGACTGAAATTAAAAAAATTCGTAATTCGACTACAGATGAAGAAGAGGAAGTCCCTATAAAGCAAAAACAAATCATGAGGTATCCGCAGTTTTTTGCTACACGTGCCATTATAAAAAGACTTGGAGAAAAAGATAAGAATGGAATTATATGGCACACTCAAGGTTCAGGCAAAACGGCCCTAAGTGCATATGCAAATCGTGTTATCAGAGATTATTTTGCCAAAAATAATGTGTATACTAAGTTTTTCTTTATTGTGGACAGATTAGACTTGATGAAGCAGGCAACAACTGAATTTTCAAATCGCGGGTTCAATGTTGTTAATGTAAACAGTAAAAATGAATTTGCAAGAGAATTAAAAAAGCCATTAAACAGTTCGAATGATGGGGCTGGGACGATTTGTATTGTAAACATACAAAAATTGATGGAAGAGGCAAAAATGCCTCATGTTGAGAATGTTTACAATGTTAAAGTGCAAAGAATATTTTTTGTAGATGAAGCACATCGCTCATATAATTTGCATGGTGAATTTTTTAAGAATTTAATGACATGTGATTCCGATGGTATTTATATTGCAATGACAGGTACCCCTCTTTTAACTAAAAAAGAAAGATCAAACTTGAAATTTGGCGATTATATTCATAAATATTTCTATGACAAATCTATAGCAGATGGGTATACTCTTCGGATTAAAAAGGAGCAAATTGATACTACCGTCAAGGCAGAAATAAGAGAAAATCTTGAGCTTGAAAATAAAAATCTTGAAAGCAAAGATATTTATGAGTCAGACGACTATGTGGAAAGTATAAGCAAATATATTGAAAGAGACTTCAAAGAATTTAGGCTTATAAATTCTGACAATACAATTGGAGCAATGATTGTTTGCAGGTCAAACAGGCAAGCAAAACTTATAAATGAATGGTTTAACAAAAATAGCAGTTTACGATCTGGTTTGGTTATGTCAGATAGCGAGAATAATGCGATTCAAAGTGAATTAAATGAACAAAATCAAGTTAATTTTAGAGAAAATGGGTTTCCAGATATATTGGTTGTCCACTATATGTTGACCACAGGTTATGATGTAAAAAGATTAAAAAAGATGTATCTTTTGAGGGGACCTCATGCTCAATCACTTTTGCAAACAATTTCAAGAGTTAATAGACCATATAAAAGTCCAGCAGGAAAAGTTTATCAATATGGTTATGTTGTTGATTTCGTTGATATTGAAAAAGAATATACGAGCACTTTAAATGCTTATATCAAAGAACTCGAAGAGGATATGAATGAAGATAGTGATGAAGAAGTTTCACTTGATGGGTTAGTTGTTGACAAAGATGATATAAAGAGAAAGTTTGATAGATTGTCTGATGAGCTTAAGACTTTTATTGCTAAAGATAATATAGAGCTGTTTGTTCAGATGATGCGAAACTTTAACAAAGAGGGCTTGCTGAAAATTAAAAAACTGCTAACAGCAATTAAAGAATGCTCAATTGAGTTTAAGTTATCTAGAGCGGAGGAATATTGTGATTTGATTGACAATGACAAAATTAATAAATATTTAAGGGCTATTAATGATAGGATTTCATTTATAAATCTTACTACTCAAACAATAAATACTCTCGATATTATGAACAACGATGAAGTAATAAATGTAATTTATGAATTTATTAAAACAAAGATAACAGTTCTTGACCCAGGGAAATTTGCATTGACGGATGAGGAATTTAATAAAATTAAAACTGAAATCACGAATGTTCAAAACGAGATAAAGAAAAACAAAAACAAGAAAGATATAAAAGTCCAAAAACTTGAAGATTTATTGAAAGAGATTTTTGGGAAATTGCAAATGTTTGAGTATAGCAGTATTGATGAACTTACAGATGAGCTAAGAATTGCTTATGAGGATGCAAAAAGAATAAATGAGGAAAATGATAGATTATCTCAAGCCTATGGTGGCAGTTATGGCTTTGTTAAAACATTAAGTGATGGCGTAATAGAAACTGATATGGATCGTTCAATTATAGAGAGGTTTCTTGATATTGTTTATAGCAATATTAAAGATGCAATCTATTATGATGCTTTAATTATTCAAGGTGAGAAAGGATTTATAAGTTCAACAAAAGCAAAGATAACAAAATTATTGGTAAAAGAGGATTTATATAGCAAAATAAAAAAATATTACGATGAAATGTTAGAAATTTTATATACAAATCTACTTATATACAAAGAAAGTGTTTAGGAGAAAAGAAATGCCAAATTATGTAGAATTAGAAAAAAATATTAAGAGTATTATTGACTACCTTCAAGGGCTTTGTAATACGAACGGCCTTTCAAATACGGCGGCAGAAGAAATTATTGTTACTTCGGTTTTTTTATATAAGTTTTTAAATGATAAATTTATCGCAAATTTAAAGAGATTTTCCAGCGAAATGGATATCTCTATTGAAGATGTCAAGAAAAATAAAAACAACTATTTAGATGCATTTTATGATACATTTTCACGAGATGTTGCATTCGCTTATGAGGATACAATTGAATATTTGGTAAGTTATCTTGGTGATGAAGACTTTTATATCAAATTCGAAGATGCTCTTATAAGAATCTCTAGTTATCCACGAAATGAGGATTTTAGCATTGAGACGGCAGAAGGCGAAAAGAAACCTTTATTTACTAGAATTATTAGCGAATATATACCGCAGCCAAAAAGAAATGCTTTTGCTAAAAATATTTTCTCTTATATCACGGTTGATAGATTCGATTTTGGCGAAACAGTTGATGGAAACTATGACTTTTTTAGCACAATTTTTGAGTATTTAATTCAAAATTATAATGTTGCAAGCGGAACCTATGCCGAATACTTTACTCCACAGGCCTTATCAAGTGCAATTGCAAAAATCCTTGTTCATATGTCGCCTGTTGAAGATGAAATCTACGAAGTATATGACCCGAGTGCTGGTTCCGGTTCTCTTGTTTTACATCTTGCAAATGAACTAGGAGATGGTAAATTTGGAAATAAGGCAAGGGTTTTTACTCAAGATATTTCTCAAAAATCATCAAGATTTTTGAGAATTAATATGCTTTTAAATGGACTTAAGGAATCATTACAAAACATTATTGAAGGAGATACCTTAACAAACCCATCGCATTTTAAAACTGCAGGAGATCAAAGTTCAGGTTTAAAAAAATTTGATTTCATCACCTCTAACCCACCTTTTAATACAGATTTTTCTTCAACCAGAAATGAAATTGAAAACAACTGGAAAAATACTACGAGATTTTTTGCTGGAATACCAAATATTCCGCCCAAAAATAAAAAATCAATGTCTATATATTTATGTTTTATCCAGCATGTGCTTTATTCATTAAAAGATGATGGCAAGGCGGCGATCGTTGTCCCAACAGGCTTTCTAAATGCCCAGTATAAAGGGAAAGGGGAAAAAGGTAAAATCTCACTTGAGGGGAAAATCAGACAACAAATAATTGAGAAAAAGTGGTTGCGGGGAGTCGTTTCCATGCCTTCAAATATTTTTGCAAATACAAATACCAATGTTTCTGTTTTGTTTATCGATAAAACGAATACGAATGGGGAATTATTGTTGATTGACGCCTCAAAACTAGGTGAAAAAATTAAAGTTGGGAAAAATAAGAAAACAGTCTTGCGACAAGATGAACTTGATAAAATAGTAAAAACTTTCATTGAACATATCGTAGAGGAAGATTTTAGCGTTTCTGTATCCTATGATCAAATAAAAGGAAAAAGCTATTCATTCTCGCCAGGTCAATATTTTGATGTTAATATTAAAAACCAAGAACTTACTCAAGAAGAATTTAGCGCGAAAATACAAGAATTTAGCAAGAATGTTGGTGATTTATTCGAAAAAGGTAGTTCTCTTGAAAGGGAGATTAAAAATATTCTAAAGGATATTAAATATGAAGGTTAAATTGGGCGATTATATAAAAATTATTCAAGGCTTTGCATTCAAGTCAAAATATTATGTAAAAGAAAGCAATTGGAGACTGGTTACCCTTGGTAATTTTCAAGAGGGAGGCAATTGTTTTAAATATAACGATAGTAAAGCCACATATTACGGTGGAAATTTTCCAGATAAAGTTAAATTAAAAGAGGGGGACCTAGTTTTGCCACTTACCGAACAAGTAGTTGGTTTGTTTGGAAATTCGGCATTTATTCCAAAGGCAGATAGATTCCAGTTTGTATTAAACCAGCGTGTGGGAAAGGTCGAATTACTTAATGACAAAATAGATATATATTATTTACACTACTTGCTGGCAACCCCTAGCGTTAAAAAACAATTAGAGGTAAAAGCAAGCGGAACAAAGCAAAGAAATATCTCTCCCGATGATGTTTATGATGTATCGGTTGACCTTCCCGACATCAATATTCAAAAAAATATTGGAAAGTTCTTATTCAGTATTGAAATAAAAAAACAAAATAATAATAAGATTAACGAAGAATTAGAGAAAATTATAAAAACTATTTATAATTATTGGTTTTTGCAATTTGATTTTCCAAATGAAGAGGGAAAGCCTTATAAATCTTCAAAT
Source organism: uncultured Clostridia bacterium (assembly GCA_947589615.1). GTDB lineage: Bacteria > Bacillota > Clostridia > Christensenellales > UBA1242 > Caccovivens. Next base: position 28,766 of record CANQBU010000002.1, read on the forward strand.
GGCGAAATGACATATAATAAAGAATTAAAAATGGAAATTCCAAAAGACTGGAAAGTTGAAAATTTAAAGGCTTGCAGCCTGTGCTCTTATATTAAACCAGGCGTAGAATACTTCGAATCAAAAGTATATCTACCTACTGCTAATGTAAATGATGAGATAATAACTCAAGGACCTAATATTACTTTTAAAAATAGAGAAAAAAGAGCAAATATGCAACCGAAGGAATTTTCGGTTTGGTTTTCAAAAATAAAAAATAGCGTAAAGCATATAAGTGTTCCTGATAATAGTGAATGGTTTACTAAAAACTACATTTTATCTACTGGATTTCAAGGTTTGCAATGCACGAAAGATTCATTTGCTTATATGCATTGCGTGATAAATTCTTCTTGGTTTGAAATTCACAAAAATACTTTATCTCATGGAGTTACACAAGAAGGGGTAAATGGTGAAGATTTAAAGAATATAAAATTTGTAATACCAAAACAAAAATTGTTAGAAAAGTTTAATAAGATTTGCATGCCCATACTTGAATTGAAATTTAATAATATTAAAGAAAATCAAGAGCTTACTGCTCTTCAAGATTTTGTTTTGCCATTATTGATAAATGGTCAAGCGACAATAAAAGAAACAGTAACTTAAGTTGAATAAGGAACAAATTAATTTATAAGCCCACTATAGTTTTTAACCATAGAATGCCATTCTTAAAAATATATGGACTTTGGGTAGAATTAATGTAGTGCACTAAAAGTTTTAGCAACTATATTAGTTTTTTCTAAACATATTGCAAAGAATAATTGAGGCGCATTACTTGCCTCATCTATTTCAAATTCAATCAATTTTTTATAAAGGTCGATTTCTCTTTTTATATTTGGTGCAACCGAGCAGATTTGAACTGCTGACCTATCGCTTAGGAGAAAAGAAATTTGGTTATTTTATCTTTTTTGGCGTTAATTTTGGCAATTTTAAGCAAAATTATTGTCAAAATCGGCTAATTTCGTTAAAATTTAACATTAACTTTCTTAACTTTTAAGCAATCGACATCAAATTTATGGTGGCGAAAT
>CANQBU010000003.1 GCA_947589615.1 uncultured Clostridia bacterium
CAATAGTTTAGACATATTTCCTCCATGTATGAATATTATAGCACATATAAAAAAGTTTTTCAATACCTAAAGTAAAATTTTTTCATTTTTTTTTAGGAATGCAAGAACAAACTGTTTCGAGATGATTTCTTTATCAAAATAAAGGATAAGAAAAATCTTCAAATTATTTTATGCAAAAATTATAAAATATATAAGCAGAAAAAACAGCATAATTTTAAACGGAATAAAATAAATAAAAAATTTTAAATAAAATGTTGACAAATGAATTAAAATATGATAATATTTAACAGTAAGTTATGGGGGATTAGCTCAGCTGGCTAGAGCGCCTGCCTTGCAAGCAGGAGGTCATCGGTTCGATTCCGATATTCTCCACCAAGTGGCGTTAGCCACTTTTTTGTTTGTAAAACAAAAGGGTCACGATAGTGACTGGAGATAACAAGGTTCTGCACTCAGCAGGTTCTTCTATTCTCCACCAAATGGCGTAAGCCATTTTTTTGTTTGAAGTGGCTAAGCCACTTCTTTTTTTATTTTAAAGACATTTTGGGGTTGGCAAATAAAGATGCGTTGACACCTTATTATAAAATAACTATTATAAAGCATTAAAAAAGGTGGCCATTTGCCACCTGTAAATTTACCAATTAAGGAATTTCCCGAAGTCATAATCCTCAACAGGTTCCTTTGCACCCTCTTCTTTGAGTGTTCCAACCACTCTTTCAACCTTGCCAACAAGTCCTCTATCAACACGATTTGAATTCATATTTTTCATATCATTGGCATAAGAGCTAATGAAGTCTTTAAATATATCAAGTCTCTCGTTTTGAATAATATATTCATCGGCTGTTAAGTCAGTATGTTTAGAAAGGTCTAGTGTAGGGATTTTCTTTTCAATAACATGGGTTCTAATAAACTCCTTCATTTCAGGAGAATTCAGTTCTTCTTTCAAAACCTGATAATATACACGCTGTTCAACATCATTTTTCCTAAGAAATTGTTCACCAATGCTTTCCTTGCATTTTTCATAAGCAGGATAATGAATTTCTACAAGAGGTTTTAAAACATCATCAACAAAACTGTCCATTTTTTCTTCGAAAGCCATTAATTTCTTTTTATCATCCTCATTATCAGTCCATTCAATTGCTTTTTCTAGGCGAGGTCGTTCAGTTTGCTCCCAAGTATAAATATGACCTTTGAGTCCATTAATTTTGTTTATGATACTATCAAATTCCTTTGGTAGTCTCCATGCAATGAGGTCATTGTCAGTTTGCCAGAAAAGATCATCATGAAAAAGTCTCGAAAGCGTAGGTGTCATGTTTTTAATTCTTGAAAATTGCTTATCCAATTTTCTAAATTCTGCAACAATATTCCTGAAAAGTTGGTTATACAAATTATACTTATTGCTTAATTTTGCTCTCTTTTGGTCGGCATCGGCGATCACTGCCTTTTGCTCATCATCAAGCCCATTTATTTTCTCTTGAATTTTTTGATTTATATATTCAATATACTCCATAAATCCACTCCTTGTTTATATTATAGCATAAAATATATTAAAATTCAATAGTTTTTTGCAATACATCAAAAAAGAGAGGATTTTTCCTCTCTTTTTAATTATATGCTTGCCTCATTATCTACTACCATCTCAAGTCCTGCGCCTGTTACTCTATTAACCTCTTTAAGAAGTGTTGCCTTCATAGTATCTTCAACTTGGCTTGCTTTCTTAACTCCATCGTATGTCTTTTCAACTGAGAATACCTTATATTGTCCACCGACAAGAACAAGTGCTGAAGCTGTTACAGTAGTGGTTTTGCTCTTATCATTGTAATTTGTTGTTATCGAGTAAGCAAGATCAATATTACCTGTTACTTCTGTTCCGTCAAGGTTAACTGTTGCAGAATCTACTGTAACTTCAAGATCGTTATTAAAGCTTGTTCTTGAAACTTTAACATCCTTGTTTGTTAGAGGTGCTAAAAGATTTTTAGCTGAAACATAGTTTTGATTTGGAGCAATCGTATACTTAACGAGTGAAATAAATTCTCTATCTCTTCTGTCTGAACATCTAACTAAGAGTTCTACATCACCAGTTGCCTTTGTATATTTAGCACTTTCAACGCTTATTGCCATTCCACCCAAAGAATTATCTCTTAATACACCATTATATTCGTTAACTGCAGCTTCGTCTACACCAACTTCAATTACATCGCCTGTAGATGTTGCAAATCCAAGTTCTGAAAGTAATGCAGGGGCCGCTGCTTGAACATATTCGCTATTTGCTGCGGCAATTTCTGTATAGTGCATTACGCTTGACAAATCGCTAGTTTGATCAAGAGTTCCTTCTCTATATGATTGAAGATCTTGTTGGAAATCTGCTTCACCGTTCTGAATACTTGTTCTATATCCGTTAACAGCTTGAGCATAAGCACAGTTTTCATCAAGTTTTCCAGTCTCGTCTATCTTGTAGAATGATTCAACTTCTTGTCTTGCTGCTTGAATGCCTTCCCAAGTGTAATCAACTCCTTCACCATCTGCACGAACAGATACCGATTTCAAAGAAGAAGGTGTAATTCCGTTGTTATCAAAAACTTGTTGTGTTGTGTCAGCAACTGCAGCCATAGCTCCATAGTGTTTTCCAACGTTGTTTTGGTCTTGACCTACGAATCTCGTGAATTCGCCAGCTTCTTGTTCGTTTAATGTTTGTTGTTGAGATTCTCCCAAGTCGCCTTGAAGGTTTTGTTTTTCTACAGCAAATTTTGGAGCTAAACCTAGCGCTGCCACTAAAATTGCAACTCCGGCTCCGACTGCAAGACCAATAGCAACCAACTTTTTAGCAAAACCTTTTTCTCCTTTACCTTTTGTCAAGTCAGAAACTTTTGCTTTTGTTCTTTCCTTTGCAACAGCTCTAAGAAGGTCAGCTGCTGAATCTTGACGATAAGTCAAACCATATCTTTTATACAAACCCGAAAGCTCAGCAACAGCATCAGCATCGTTTGCATTTGGAGCAAGAAGGTATGATACATTTTCATACGCTCTCTTTAAGGTCTCTTCGTAACTCTTGCTTGTTCCTCTAACCTTTTTTGAGTTGGAGTATTTTATCATTTCATATAATTTTTTACGTCTTGTATAGTCATCATCAGTATGTTGAATTCTTTGATCCTTAGGAACATTTTCATTAAATGCCATTTCCAAAGCGTCAATAAGGTGGCCATCACGACTGTTTACACCTTCTCTAATTTTTATTTGTCTTACTTCCTCTGCTAATCCAAGTGCTTCAGCTTTATAATTCTTTGCAGCACTCAATAAATCTCTTGACCTTTTTCTTAATGTAACGATTTGAGATTCGAGAGATTCATCTTTGTTTTGAAGTTCTTTAAAGCTTTCTAGTAAGGAGTCGCAACGCTTTTTGAGTTCTTTGCATTCCTCACTTCTTTGTTGATAACCATCTGCAATTTCAGCATACCATAGATTGAGTTCTTGAAGATTTTCGTTTGCAATTCTTGCATCTTCAACGCTGTCGGCATTTGGATTTGCCTTTACAAGAGCGTCAAATTGTTTTTGAAGAGTTTCATACGATTCTCTGTATTCCTCGACCTCTCTCTTTACTCTTTCAAGTTCTTCAAGAAGCACCCTATTGCCTTCAACCTCATCTTGATATCTTTGTTCGTTCTCAAGATTGCTAATAGCATAAGCATCGGCAACGTCTTGTGCTTGTCGATTTAACTGTTGTCTTGTTGGTGTTGTTTTCCTTCTTGCAGCAGGCTTTTTTGCTTCAAGTTGTGCTATTCTCTTTTTTTGCTCCTCTATCTGAGCAGTTAATTCTTGTTCTCTTGCTCTCAAATCCCTAACTTGAGTTGCAAGAACCTCTCTATCGTTATTATTAGTTCGATCAGCCATAAGTCTAAACCTCCTATTCTTACCTATATTATACTAGATATTTTTTGCGATGTCAATACTCATTTTAAAAAAATTTTTAGTTTTTTTGAAGTATTTTCCCTTTCTGAGTAAATATCGCATTATTATATGATGTAATTAATTAAAGTTATAACATTACATATTATATTGTTTCGCATTTTTCATCTAAATATGTCGCCGAAAGATCGGCAAGATGTAATAAAAAGCAGATCGGATACTTATAGAACACATCGGAAAGAAGATTTGAGCCGTTTTGAACCCTCGCATCATACTCCCCCATGTGCCAATTTATAGCAAGTGCCTCTTCGCGAGTAAGTTTAATAAAAGCCGAGAGAATATAAACTGACTTCTCACCATGACCGTATGGTAGATTGTCCTCCACCCTATAATATGGTTTTTGTTCCCACCTTCCGTCAACCTTCACATTTTTTTGATCTTCGACATAAGTCCCAACCTTGCACACATCATGCAAAAGTCCCATGATCGCAACGCTTTCAGGGCTGACCTTTTTGTTCCACTGGCTTCCATACTCGCCTTCAAGGATTTTTACAAATCTCTTGTAAACATTTATAGAATGCTGGCATAGTCCACCCTTATAGGCGCTGTGCCTTCTAGTGCTTGCCGGGCAAGTGAAAAAATCTGACTTCTCAAGCCATTCTAAAAGCCTCTCCGAGCCCTCCCTTTCGATATTGTCATAAAATATTTCCAAAAATTCATCTTTTGCTTCCATAAATCACTCCTATAATATATATTAAAAATTATAAAACAAATTGAAAAATATTTCAATCAAATTGATTAAGTTTTATAAATAAAACATTTATTCCGCCCTTGATAAGCCTTAAATAATATTTTAGACAATAATTATTGAAATGCCCGGATTTGGGTAGAAAAGATCGGGGTCACCATAAATGGTTTTATCTTGTTCTAGTGCTTTTATCACTTCTGGGTCAAAAATATTCCACTTATCCCCCGAATAAAAGTCTTTTATAAACTTACTTCTTTTCCAGCGCGCCAAAGTCTTTCTCAGTTCTATGCAAATCACTCCCCCTTTCCCATGCGAGCCATAGCCGTGAAGCACTTTAATTATTCCTCCTCCTTCCTTGCGAGTAAATTCCACTTCTATTTCGACAGTCGCGATTGCACTCTCCACACTGTATCCCTCTCTTAAATTTAAAAATTTCACTTTCCCTCCATTTTTAAAGTTTTATCAAAATTTCTTCTTTGCAGCACTCCGTCTTTATCCATTTTAAAATATCTAAATCTTATAATCTCAAATATCGCAAGTCCAAGCACACCTCCGACAATTTGGGCAATGTTTGTGTTAAATGCATTCATTATGAAAATGGAAAGCACCGTTCGAATTGCCTTGCAAGTCATATATATTATGGTTGAGATTGTCGCCGAAAATTCTAGTTGAAGGTAGGTCTGAATGTTTGCCTTTATAGTGTTTAAAAGCATGTCAACAACTTGAATTCCGAGATAGATTGCACCAATCCACAAAATAACATGATACACCTTAAACAGCGAGAAAAATAGAACTGTGCTTGTCGAAATATAAAAAAGGGTTACGATAGCAGAATGCTTTAACGCCTTTCTGTAGTTATAACAATTTTGAGAGATTTCTATCTTTGCTATCTTGTTTATTCCGCCAAGAGCGTCCCATTGCGGGTCGGTGATTAAATTTACAAAGTTTAATGCCGCAACATATTCTTGCCCATAACTAAAAGCACGACTAAATCCAAAAAGATAAATTAAAAGCATGAATATGTCCCCTAGAATATACAGCGACTCGAACTTGAAATTTTTCACGATATCAAAATCAAACTTGAACTTTTGGATTACAAGGCAAAACCAGACTGAAACATAGATTAAAAGGCTTATAAGATTTACAATTAAAATCACCAGTTGATTTGAAGTTATCAAAGCAGTTATCACAACACTCGCAAAATTTAAAACTATAAAACACGAATTACAGATGTTTGCCTTTTTGTCTTGATTTTTAAAATACATCGCTTCGGCAACAGAGTTTATAACAAATGAGAAAAACAATTGACCTATGCTCATTAATGCAAATATCCGAAAATGGGAGACGTCCATATTCATAAACCCAACATAGTCATCTACGAATATAGCCACAATTCCAAAAATAAGCACCGCAAAAATCGTCCCAAGCACAAGGCCTGACTGAACACAATTTTCATTGTTTTCCTTGTTTGCACGTATATTCGAAGAGGATATAAAAAAACTTAAAAGAATAGAAAGCACAAACTGCAATGGATACGTTATTGAAAATATCTGCGAAAATGAAGTGTCGTGAAGAATTATGCCCAGCATGAGAAAAGTCAGGGCGTTAAGTAGCGAAAAAAAGAAAAAGGTTATCGTCATGTTAAAATAGCGTTTCATAATATCGTTAATCTCTTAAAATTTTGCATTGTATATTTTTATTTAATAATTTCGCAAAGCGAGTTGCATCACTTCTAGTCCCGACAATATCCCCATAATGAATTGGAATCACAATTTCGGGACTTATAATATTAGTAACTTTTGCCGCCTCTTCAACCGTCATAGTAAACGTTCCACCAATTGGCAATAAAAGTATGTCTGCCTTTAAATTTTCAAGTTCATCGGTGTCATCACTGTCGCCGACAACCGCAATCCTCTTGCCGTCATAATGCAAAACGTATCCCACCCAACCATATTCTTTTAAATGGAACTTCTTGTTTGTGTTATAGCAAGGGAAAGTCGAAAATGTAAGGTCATCAACATTGTATGTATTATTTGGCTCAACGGCTATTACTTTGTTGACAAAATGTTTTGCGACGTCCTTTTCCATAGATTTTGGACAGATAATTTTTGTCTCCGCATCGGATATCTTTTTCATATCTTCCACTGAAAAATGGTCATAATGAGGGTGAGTCAAAAATATGTATTTAGCCTTTCCCTCTTTAATCTTGATAGGGTCAAAAAAAATGCTATCGTCAATATTTAAAGAACTTTGATAATTCAATTTGATTTGCATGATTTCTCCTTAAAAAATATTTTAACATAAATTGAGAACTATTGTAAAACCTTTGTGGTTAGTTTTTAAATACTTTGCAAAAAACTTTGCTTTTTCCGTCTATAAAAAATGAGCCTGAATCTTCAAGCCCATTTTGGTTATAACCCCATTTCGTCTTCCTGAGTGTTTGTCTCTTCCTTTGCGGCCTCTGGCTCAGCTTCTTTTGGTGCTTCAGCCTCTTTTGGCGTTTCGGCCTCTTTTTGTGCTTCAGCCTGTTGCCCTTTTGCAGGCTTAGATTTCCTAGCGGCCGTTTGCTTTTTAAATTCCGCCTCTGCAACGTCTAACTGATGTGCTGCTTTTAACACTCTAACATATTCTTCATCGTCCTGCTGTGTCATTCTCGTTATTCCCCAATACTTTCCGTGCCGTAAATCCATATCAAAGATTTGTTTTACATCATCTGTCCCGATACGCAATTTCAATGTTCCAATAGGTTTTCCCGGAATGTTATAATTAATATCAAAAGAACTTATCTCATAACGCCCTTCTTTGTTTTTTTGTATGATATAATAACTTGTCTTAAATTTCTTCATTCTGCGGTCTTCAGAAATAAAGCCATCTTCTTGTTTCCAAACAAATAAATCACCTTTCTTGTATAGGCCAGTTTTTCGGTATGAAGGAGGTGAAAGCGGGCTTTGCCCTGTATGAAACCCCATGGCAAAGCCTTCTTTTGCTTGACGCCTATATTCTAATGCAGTTTCAAGCGCAACATCCATGTGGGTATAGTCATTGCGTTTTACAAATTTTTTATTTTTTTTAAGTGCTTGGACAAGCCCCCTCTCGCCTTTAGCCAATTTGTCTGTTTTTAGTAATCCCATAACTTCCTCCTATATATTTAAATCCATTTCCTCTTCCTGAGCGTTTACCTCTTCTTTTGCGATTTCCTGCTCAACCTCTTTTTTTGCTTCAACCTGTGGACCTTTTGTAGCCTTAGATTTTTCAGCAGCCTGTTTGTTCAAATATTCAGTTTGCGAATGTTCAAGCCTATCAAGCCAATAAAGCAAACTGTCAAATTTTTTCAAATCCTTTTCTGGTATATTCGACATAATTGATTCTTTGGTCCCACTGAATCTTCTTGTGTTGCTTGTTCCAATATCAAAAGCTACTTCTATTTCAGTGCCATACGAATGAACGTCCAAATCAAAAGAAGATATTTCATAACGCCCATTCTCACCTTTGGTTATAACAAAATATTTTTTAGATTTTGGATCTCGTTTTTTCCAGCCGTCTCCATTCTCGTCTTTATAAACAAACAAATTTCTTTCATTGTTTTTGTATGTAACAGTCGTTGAATAAATATCAAATCTTGTCGTTGGATCGATAGAGGTATAGTCTCTTAGCGAAAAATCTTCTTTTGCATCTCTGAAATATCTTATCGCAGTTTCAAGCCCATAACTATATTTATCATATTTATTTTGCTCGGCATATTTTTTATTCATTTCAATTGCTTTATCAAGCCCTTTTTCGCCTTTTGGCAATTTATTTCCCATATCTTTCCCTCCTATATATTTTTATTATATCATAACATTCTATAAAAAACAATACTTTTTTAAAAACTTTTCTAAAACCCACTTTTTAAGCAAGACTATGATATGCAATGCTAGTTCCACTCCTTATTTAGATATTTTATAAGTGCCATTGTAAAAGCAAATTCGTTTAGGTCAATGCGGGAAATCTTGTCTTTTGTAAGGAGTTGGATTGCTCCGCCATGATTATGCCTTTCATTATCTTCGCCAAAAATCTTGTTTGTAAAGCGGCTTAAATCGGTGGCGATTATCTCATCAATATAGTTATCAGGAATGGGAAATGAAGGGCTTGTCCCCCAACTTTCAAAATCCTTGTCATCTTCTATAACTGCAACATTTGTTACCATCCACTTTCCAAGAGAATTGAAAACTCCGCTCTCGACTGCCAAAAAGAGTTGTGCCTCAATCCCGTTTTGCTTGCAGTATTCCTTTAAATTTTTAACTCTATTTTTTGCTCCTATGTAAATTTCTTCATTGACGGGTTGGTCACCAACGCCAGAAGGGGCGCCAATACCCTCAATTTCAAAGTCATCAAAATAACTTGCAAGGGCTTTACTTGCGCCTTCAATTTTTCCTTGATTTTTTGTCGCAATTATAACTTTCATAATTCTCTCCTTTTTCATTTGCTTTTTAATATTTTATTTATTTAATTCCCCCAATTTAAGCGGGAAAGAAATAATTTTATTTTATTTTCTTTATAAGTTCGAAAAGCCTATCTTCATAATTCTCTTTTAGATAAAATTGATAGGCATTTTGATTGTAAGCAAAGACGTCAAGTTTTATAAAACTGCAACCCTTTTGGGCAAAATATCTTTCCATCTCCTCAACAAGCAATTTCCCTATTCCGCCATTTTGACGCCCTTGCCTAACGACAAGTTCTTCAATTATCCCCATCTTTGGACAAGTAAAATCCAACTTGTCATTTTCATCATACTCTCGCAAATGTCCGGCAATCATACCCACAACTTCACCATCTTCTTCGGCGACAAGCATCGTCCCGCCACCATTAAGGCTTTCTTCAAGTGTCTTCTTAAAATATCCTTCGCGATAGTCATCAGTCAAAACATTCAAATTGAATTTGTCAATTTTCACGATATACTCTTGAAGTTCGACAAGTAAATCTTTTATTCCCTCATAATGTTTCTCCTCTGCCTGAACAATTTTGACATCTCTTTTAATCGGAATTTTCTTGCACCTTTCTTCCATATCGGAGTTGTGTGCCTGCAGCCCCAACATCCCTTCCAAATCAAGCGCCCTTGAATAGGGAATAAACTTATTGCTTCCGCCTACAAGATAGTCAAGTTCAATCTTGTTTTGATTATAGGATTTTATGACTTTTCTCACCGTGGGGTCTACAAGCACCCACTTTTCCTCATAATAGCATTCACAAAAGGTATGCCCCTTATAAAAATCAAAACCCTTTCCATTATGTAAATTTAAAACCCATTCCTCTTCGGCGGTGTGCAAGATTGTACATGGCAACCCTATCTGTCTTGCAAATGTCGCAAACAGTAGGGCATAGTCAGTGCAGCCCGTGGCAAGTTTACTTTCCCATATTTCCTTTGAACTTCGCTTGAATTTATTTTTCAATTGAAATTCTTGATCGTCGCAATATTCAACTTTTGTCGCTATCCAATTATATAGGCTTGATAAAATGCTTGCCTCCTTCCCCATTTTTAGGCGTGCGATATAGTCCCTTAGAACCATATCCGCCACATATTCATTTTTCAAAAAAGGGGTCGTCAACTGACCTGACTCTAAAAACAAAGGAATGTCTTTTTCACTTAATCTTTCCATTTTAATCCTTTCCCATCACCAAATTTTCAATTCTCTTGGGGAGATATTTTTCAACATTTTTGTTTCTTCTTAAAAGCTCGTTTACCATACTTGAACTAACTGCACCATATTCGCCTGCCCTTATATAAATTGTGTCAAGGCCGCTTATTTCTTGATTTATCATGGCAAGGCTTTCTTCATAGTCATAGTCCATGCCATTTCTTATTCCCCTTATCAAAAAAGTTGTTTGATTTTCTAGGGCAACATCGGCAGTAAGCCCGTCAAAGATGATGCAATGGCAATTTTCAAGTTTCTCCTCTTTGAACACTTCCTCCATTGCCTTCGCCATTTTTTCCTTCGGATAGTTTCTCTCTTTTTTGGGATTAACGCCTATCCCTACTATGACCTTATCAAACAATTTGCTTGCCTGCTTGACAATATATAAGTGGCCCTTTGTAAATGGGTCAAAACTGCCCGCATAAAAACCTATTCTCATATTCTCTCCTTATAATCTTTTATATCCCATTTTATAATAAATAAAACTCTTTTTCCTCTTTTGCGATAACTGTATTATCAAAAGCAGTCTTCGACTCTTTCAGATAATTATTGATGTCTTCAAACGCCCATAAGTGTGTCAAAACAAGTTTTTTGACCCTCGCCTCTTTTGCAATACTCCCCGCCTGAAAAGCCGTCAAATGATTGCATATTTCTGGAAATCCATGCGTTTTTAAAAAACTTGCTTCGCAAATTAATATGTCGGCATTTTGTGCAAATTTTACAAATTCCGCTTTAGAGCTATATGAAATATCTGCAGAATAAATTATTGTTTTTCCTTTGGTCTTTATCCTTGTCGCAAAAGTCGCAACACCTTGAGCATGGGCAACTTTTAAGAAGTCTATTTCAAATTCTCCAATATTAAATTTTGATTTTTCATCTATTCCAAAATAATTACAATAGGCGTCTTTTTCGCTTATAAGCAATTGGCTTGTCTGCGAGGAAATCTCGGGCAAATAAATATTTATCTTTTCATTTAAAAAATTTTGTCTGTGCATGACAAGTGAGGAATATTGATAGTTTGGAAGGTCATTAAAATGGTCTTTATGTAGATGGGAAATAATAATGTTTAGATTCTCCAAATTCCTCATATCGAAAAATCTGTGGCTTCCACTTCCGCAATCCAAAATCAATTTTTTATCGCCGCTTGCAATCAAATATGATGGGCAGGCGCTCTCCTTGTTTGAAAAAGGGCTTTGCGTTCCTAAAATTCTTATTGTAGTCTTTTTTCTTATTTTTTGAGCAACCTTTTCAGCCATCTTTTCAAAGTTAATGTCATAGTCATTATAAATAGTGCAGTCAAACTCGTCCTCATTATAGTCAACGCTTGCCCTTTCCCTTAATTGCAAATACTCCTCTGTGATTTTATCCCTCTGCAAAATCCTTTCTTTCCTTATCTTGTCATCTCGTGATTTAATCAAAATTTTCAGAGCATTGCAATCCCACAGTTGAGTTCTAGGCAAAAGCAGCCAGTCAACAACGGCTTTTTCATGCAAGAAGGACGACAAGCGGTTTTTTATAAATTCATAAGACAAATTGTTATACTCCCTCACGGCTTCATCTTCAGGTCTTGAAAAGACAATTTCCCCCAATTTCTTGCGATTAAACCCCTTCTCATCAAACACGCCCTCTCCGAAAAGTTCCTGCATCTTAGAAGGAAATTGAGGCTGATTGTAAAAATCGTGGGCAACCTCGTCCACATCAAAATATTTGTAATTAAGTTTGTCCGCAACAAGTTTTGCGAAAGTCGATTTCCCGCTGCCCGATTTTCCACAAACAAATATTAGCATTTCTTTCTCCTTGCGATTTTATAAAAAGAAAGCGCCACTGGTTTTAAACACGCCATGCGCGCTTCCCTTAAATTTTATTCCAAATCCATCTCTTCATCAGCTTCTCTTTCATCTTCGCATTTCAAATAATAAGAGAATATAGCAGAGGCGGCGTCAATTTCCAAAAGATAGTCACAGGTATCATCTAAATCTAATTTTTCGTTGTTTTCAAGATAAAGGCAAAATTTTTTAAGCTTATCTTCCTTTTCATCTGTCTTTAAAAACTCTTCCATCCACAAATCGGCAACAATTCTTCCAACGATATATCTAAACATAAATGGACTACTTTTGTCGTCATCATGCATTTTTTCAATTCTTTCAAGCAACCTTGTTTGTCCCTTCTTCTCAAGTCTTTCGGTCAGTTTTTGTAGGCTTTCTTTTGTGACAGGGCATGGCAACTGTTTTAAAACATCGCTCTCCTCCCTTAGCAAATTGATTTCACAAAGCAGGCTTGAGTTTTGGAGATTGTAATAATTTCTTAAATCTTCTTCCCCCAAAAGTCCCTTATCAACCAAAAATTGATTGAAAAGTCTTTCGACAATGAGGCTTTCAATCTCGCCGACACAATCCTTACCAAAGCCTCTGTTTCTGGTGAGTGAGTCAAACTGCTCTTGGCTTCCGCCCTCTCTTATGCAATCTATTATTCGTTTGTGATGGCCACTTATCGCATGAGATATTTCATGAGCGGTGGTGACAAGGTCGAAAACATCGCCATTTTTGTAAACATTGAATTCAAGATATGAATTATGACCAGAGTGTCCCACGCTGCTTGACTTGCCCTTCTCGGGAGGAAGAAAATTTATATGGCTTTTGCCCTCTTCATCTAAAAAATAAGGATTTGTTCCATTCAAAATTTGGGCGACCTCTGTCGCTTTGGAAGGAAAATACTTCTCGAAAAATTGATTTATAATGTCATTAAATTGCCCTTCATCATAAGGCGTAATGCGTCCGCCATCGCGCCTCTCCTCGTAAGGCTTTACGACTATTACTTTGCTAAGTTCGGCAAGGACATCTAAAATTGACATATCGTATTTATCAGTATCGCTGATAAATTTTAAAAAACCATGTGCATTTACTCTTGCACATTTTTCATCAAATTCTTTGGCAAATGAATCATTTATCTTTCTCATAATAATTATTATAACATATTTTAAATTAAAAACAAATATCATTTCTAATTTTATTGACAAATAAATAATTTTTTTTATATACTTGTTAAAAGAGGTGGCTTAATGGGCAAATCATGGAATTTATCAGGACTAATTTTAAGCGTTGTCGGGAACTTACTCGTCTGCATTTCTTCAATTTTTAATTTTTTTATCCCATTCGCATTCCCAGAGTCCAATTCTAGTTTCATTCCGTTATATTTACTTACAGCACTAATACTTATAATAAATATCACTTCCCTTACTTTTTCAGTGCTTTTGCTTTTGTCAGAAAATGGAATCTATAAGAACTTTAAAGCCAAAAATATTTTCATATTTATTTTATTAGGGTTAAATTTGCTGACGATAATCTTGGAAGCAATATTTATGCTTTTATACCCATGGGGTGCAATTCTCCTTAATGGATTTATAGTCTTCGTGCTCCTCACAACATCTTGTATCTTTTCAATAATCTGCATATTTAACAGTCAACAAAAGTCACTTGCCGAGCAACAAACAAAAACCGAAAATCATGCAACAATACCGGTTTCAAACATAATTCAAGCCGAAAAACCAGAAAACTCTCAAATTGTAAAAGCCCCTTCTGAAGAAGAAAAACTTCAGGATAAACTCAATATCCTTTCCTCAATGAAAAATATGGGAGTTGTATCAGAAGAAGAGTTTAGCGAAATTAAGAAAAAACTGGTCTATGACTATCTGAATAAAAAAGATACAATTGAATAACTTCTTATTCCACTTTAATAATTTTTTCAAGGAGACTAATTCCCAGAAAAAGACGGAGAAATAATATATTTTCCGCCATTACATTTATTTAGTCAAAAAGGGAAAATAATTCGCCTAAAAGACAAAGAAAAGAATTATTATCAAGTCAAGCCTAATTCGTTAAAAATGGGGAATAATTCCCCCGAATAATTCGCCTAAAAGACAAAAAAGAATTATTGTCCAATAAAACCTAATTCGTTATAAAAGGGGAATAATTCCCCTAAATATAAATATAATATTTACATGAAAAAATTAAATACTTCTTCCTTAAAAGAAAATTCGCCGCACATAAAATTGATAAATTCAATTTGGACAATTGCGGGAATTGTGCTGGTTGCCGGTCTTGGCAGCCTTTTTGTTGCACTTGGTCAAAAATGGTATAACGGACTTGTCAAGCCCTCTCAGTTTATTCCCGATTTTGTAATTCCGATTGTGTGGACAGTGATTTACATCTCTTTGGGCGTGACCGCCCTGCTTTGGATAAAGAATGATGAAAAATTGCCAAAAGATGTGTTTGTTTTGCTGCTAATAAATGGCGTGCTGAATGTTCTTTGGTGCCTTGTATTTTTCACACTTAAACAAACTTTTCTAGGCAATGTTATTATAATAATAAACGCATATTTCGGCATTTACCTTTTGCAAACAATCAAAAAATATAAACTACTATATTCCTACATTTTGACGCTTTATCCATTGTGGCTTCTTGTCGCAACAAGTTTAAATCTAGCCGTTTGGATTTTAAATTAAAAAAATCTCTATTTATAGAGATTTTCCGTTTGCATCATCTTCACCTTTAACAACGAAGCAAATTTTTCTTTGTCGGTGACGATTAAGCCGTCCTTGGTATTATAACCTACATCGCTCATTTTTAGATAATTCAAAAGTTTAGTGCTATGATAATATTCAAATCCGAAAGTGTTTTCAAATAGAGTGTAATTTATATACTCATGCAAAAACAAAAATTCGAGTTTTTCTTCAAATGTCAGGCTTAACACATTGTTTTGCAATATCTCGGACATCTTAAAACATTTCAATAAAAGTTTTACCCTCTTTTTCATTGGTGACGACTCGTCAAAAAGTTCTTGACTTTCTTCAATTATTAAATCTTCCAATGCGATAAGGTCTTTAGGAGACCTGTAGCGCTGTCCAATAAAAGTAAGCTGATAGTCTATTTGGCTTTCGTTATCCTCCAATTGGATTCCGTCATCCTCCATATTCCCTCCTATTCGCTTATATGTTCTTTTTCTTCGGAATTCGCTTTTATAAAATCATTCAATTTCTTTTCGCTTGATTGCGCCACAAACCTCTTTCCCTCATAAAATTTTTCAAGGCTTGGATATTGAGTGGTCGCATCCTTCTCTTCTTGTGGGGTTAAAAAGTCTCTCTCCAATATGCCCGCAGCCTCAGCAAGTTCATTCACAGCCGATATTATCGAAGCATTAGTCTTCCATTTCTGGGCTTCAACGGTCAATATCGACATATAAAAGTCAAGCATCTCACCCTCACTTGAAAATTTCTTGGTAACAAATTCCTCTTTCCTTGCTTTTATATCTCCTGCATAGTCCTTGTTTGCCCTGCGCAAGGTGTCAAGAGCACTTTCAACTGACCCCAAATACTTGCTATTTAAATTTCTTAATTGCTTATAATTCTGGGCAAGTTTTCGCTCCGACTTATGCGGATATTCCTTTGACAATTTTATGTCTTCAAGCAGCCTTGCTAGACTAGTATATTTTTTGTTTAAACCTTTCTCTTCTGCCCATTCTTCGGCAGTCATCGTTTTTACGCCTTCTTTAAGCGAAGAAAGTGCCTGAGCCTTTGCATTTTCATAATCACCACTCATCATCTTTTCAAGGTCTGCGGCAAGGCTTTGAATATCGGCAATATCCTTTCTGGCATGCAAGGTCGCCAAAGCCCTAGTGAAACACATTTGAAGATTTCTGGCTTTTTCTTCAACATCAGTTTCGTTTATGTAATTTTCAGAATAATGCTCTTCTATGTCCTCGCCAAACTGACTGCAAGCGACAACGCAAGTATTATTTGGATAAGCTTTTACATTGGCAAATTGAGTCAAAGTATTAAGTTTTCCATTTTCGATTTCTTCGCTTTCCGCCACCGCTCGCCCATTCAATCCAGTCACATTATAATCTGCCGCCGAAGCAAGATAGACCGCCGAAGTCCTTGTCTTGTTTATTGGAACGATAGGAGAGAATGAAATTTGACAAAGATGCTTCATTATTTCAACGCACTGTGCCTCAGGCATATTCTCTTTAAGATCGTCATAGATTTTTTGTTCAAGCCCAAGCATAATCACTGACCCTGCACAATAATTAACAACAGTCAAATTATTAAAATTGTCGCTTATTTTTTGAGGCGGATAAATCTTTCCATTTTTATCAAAAATCATGTTTCTAAAACACTTTTGATATATTTCATCAACAGTCTTTTCAATTATATTTCCCTTCTCATAGTCCCCTTCTTTGAGAGGAGTTAATCCCAAATATGATTTAAAGATGTTACGCATATAGCCATCATCTCTCGCTATACTTATGCCCTGATAATTAATTGAATAAACGTCAAAATTATCAATGTTTGCATGATAATCTAGGTCTGTTTCCCCGACGCCAAGGCGAGTTAAAACTGCTTTAGCAAATCCGTTCGCCGCTCTCACATCTCTCACGCCATCTCCGCCCAGACATAAAACAGTAGGCGATTTGACTTGAACTTCATTTACTTTCTCTACACCGTAGGGATTTTCTATAGTCTTACCAACCCTTTTAATGATTTCCATAACTCCACCTTTTATAAATATAATAATATATTTAGAGTTAAAAGTCAAATTATTATTTATGTGCATAGGATATTAAATAATAAAATCCCATATAAAAAATTATTTTAAAACATTTTTCTGCGCCTTAGCAAGGGAGTAATTCGTGTATTCAATGTCATCGGTCACTTCCTTTATAACCTCAATAAATTTTGGTAGGTCAACCTTTTCATTTTCATTTGAAAGTTCTATTTCCAATATTGCAGTTTCTTTGGCAAAAGGATAGACATCTATCTCGAAATACTTTCCATTCTCGACAAGGCAATATCTCTCTTTTCTGATTTGCCTTAAATTTGTATCAGCATTATTTAAGTAGTTAAGGTATTCTTTTTGGCTTATTCGTCTTTCCACCTCAACCCTCTTTAAAGGTGTCAGCCTCTTTTTTGAAGTCAATGTGTAAATATAACTTCCCTCTAAGCCTCTCTGTCTTACCCTAACTTCCTCATCGGTATCAGAAATAAGATAAGTTTGCACGATGTTAACCTTCTTGCAGTTTTTGAGATGTTCGAGATAATTTACATCGGGCTTCTTAATCAAAAACTTTCTTTCAATTTCCATAGGAACAGGCTCGCCGAGCAAACTGCAAATTTCGGCAATAAGCCTATTAATCTTCCCTTCAAAATCGGTGGAATTGTCAATGACGCGAAGATGAGGATGGCCCGCCCAGCAAGCAAGCGTCCTTTCATCGGCCTCTCTTGCCTCCTCAATGCTTTCACTTCTTGCGCCGTTGTTTGCGCTTGTATAGCATTCTTCAGCACCTTTGGCACAAGTTACAAGATGAAATACTCCATCGTAGTCATCTCGCAACTGAATAAGGTCTTCACCAAGGTCGTCAAGAATTGCCATGAAATCTTCCTTTGAGACATAACTCATGCAATCCATTATCCCACGATCGCACACCAGAAGTATTTTCTCGTCAGGCAGATTTTTGCATGCATCATAATAAAGTCTTTCCTTTAGGAGTTGAAGTTTTACAATGTTCTTTTCGAAAACTCTTTCCATTCCATTGTAAGCGTTAAGGCTTAATCCATTTAAAATGAGTTCGGTTGCGCTTTCATTTATTATAACTACTTTATATCCATATTTTGCAAGAGCACGTTCGACGCAACTCAACCCTGTGCTTTTCCCTCCGCAAGGACCACCAGTCAAAACGATTTTTATAATTTTCTTTTCCATAAATCTCCTTAAAAACTAAAATTAGGACTTTTTATCAGTCCTAATTTTTTACATGTCAAATTCATCTTCATCATAAGAAGAAGGTTGATTATCTTTATTCACAACACATCCTTGGGTATACATTTCATTTCTTTGAACATATATGATTTTGCCAAAAGGTGCGTTAAAACTTAGGTTATCAAAGACTATCCAAACCAAGTTTTTAGTGTCCCAAAGATCTCTTTGTGGCATAAATCCAAAGCCGTCAGTGAAAACAATTTTGTTTACCTTTTTATCCTTAGTAAATGCTCGAACGGCACAATCAATGTCTGTTCCACCACCACCAATAGACTGGAAGTGGTCGATATCGGCAGCGGTTTTAATTTCCTTAAAACCATAGAAACTTGTATCAAAGCAGCCCGCCTTGAGTTTTGTCTCTTTAACAAGTGGTTTTAATTGTCTTAAAAAGCCCTTTAATAGTGCATCATCAATACTTCCCGATGTATCAAGCACAACTTCGGTTACAGGTTGTTCATATTGTTCCATTTCTTCTATTCTTGGCATATAGAAATTGTCACGACTTGACCTTCTGTAACTCCACTTTGCTTCATCTTTTTTAAATTCCTTAACGAGAATCTTTTTCCAAGAAAGAATAGGCTTATCTTCTCCAACTTCACCTTGTGCTCTGTTTCCATTAAGTGCACCTACACCATATTGGTGATTGTTCTGCCCCATGCTTTGCCTGATTCTAATTGCCGCCTCCTTCCTAAGTTCGTCATTCATTTTTGTAAACTCTTTTTCAAGTTCTTCCATGGCTTTACGCATTTTTTCTCGTTCTTCCACAGGATCATTGTTTTTTTGAGAGTTTTCTTCTTCACCTGCTGGTTTTTCGCCTTTTTTTCTTCCCGTCTCTTTGAATGAAGGAACTTCGTCTTCTTGGTCGCTTCCTTCACCATTCTTTGTATTCTTCAAATCTTCAGGACTTGCAAGCTTGTTTTTCTCGCCATCTTCTTTAGTTTGGTTGTCATTTTGATTTTCATCCTGCTTCTGTCCTTGTTTTTGATCTTTCTTCTGTTGATTTTGCTTTTCTTTATCCTTGCCTTGATCTTCCTGTTCTTTCTTCTCTTTTTGTTCTTCCTTTTCTTTCTGTTTTTGTTTTGCAGCTTTAGCTTTCTCTTTTTCCTGTCTCTTTCTCTCTTCCTCTTCGCGTTTGAGTTCTTTCTTCAAAGCATCTGCCCACATACTGTGAGTGTCATGTCCTACCTGTTGCTCTTTATCTAATAAATCAGGAAGGTTTCCAGTGTCATATTGTCCATTTTGGTTTTGCTGCTTATTGCCTTGATTTCCGCTTTGGTTCTGTCCGTTTTGAACCTTACCACCTTGACTCTGACCGCCTTGGCTATTTTGTGTTTGTGGCTGACCTCCATTAGATTGACCCTGACCTCCCTGTTGTCCTTGCCCATCTTGTTGACCGTCTTGCTCTCCTTGTCCGCCGCTTTGCTGTTGAGAATCCGATTGATCTTGACCGCCGCTTTGCTGGCTATCCTGTTGCCCTTCGCCATCTTGTTGTTGACCTTGGCCCCCCTGCTGACTTTGACTCTGTTGCTGTTGACCTTGATCACCTTGTTGTTGCTGCTGTTGCTGACCTTGTTGCTGCTGTTGACCCTGGCCTTGACCACCCTGTTGTTGCTGTTGACCCTGGCCTTGACCACCCTGTTGTTGCTGTTGTCCTTGACCTTGTCCCTGTTGTTGTCCTTGACCTTGTTGCCCCTGTTGCTGTTTTTGCTCGAGTGCCTTTTTATAAAAAATGTCATACATTTCATCTGCCGATTTTTCGGAAGCCCCCGGAATATCGACACCGCCCTTTATTAATGGTAATCCATTATTTCTTAAAATATCATTGATAACGGCATCAGTGGCAAGATTCCAAATTGAAGGATTTCTTTCTTTTCCTTCCTTATCAATCATACGTTTTATATGGTTAAAGCCGACATGCATAGTTTCGTGCGACATAAGAAAGATCTTCTCGTCCCATGTGCATGAATCAAAGAAGTCGGGGTTTATATAAACATTGTTGCCGTCAGTTGCTGCAGTGTTTACTTTCTTTGAAAAACTATATTTAAGCTTTCCGCAAGTAGCACCAAGCGAACCAAATTTTGCGAGCATAGCATCTTTTACTACTTTTATTCTTTCGTCATCTTTTTTATCAAATAATCCCATAATTTTACTCCGCCTTATAATAAATTGTTAAAGAAAGAATTTCGCCGTCTATCTTATCTCTATTGCCCGCATCAACAGTTAGGGCAATTTGGAGATTTTTTGGAAGAGGGTATCCATTCAGACTCTTTGAGTCCAAAAGGTTTCGAAACTTTCTTTGCTCAGTTTTTTCAATTTTATCAATGCCGGCTATAACAAGTAAGTTTGTCTTGTTCTGTCCATTTTCCTCAACAGAAACAACCCAGCCCGGCTTGACAAGTCCATTAATGTCGTTAATAACTCCAAGTTGGCTTGAAGGTAAAGTCGCAGGAATGACCGTCGCTTTTGTAAACTCGTTTGCGTCAACACCTTCCAAAATAATAGGCCATGTCTTGTTTGCCGATAAGACTTTGTTTAAATTTTTTTTAATGTTTTCGTTCACATTATCCTCCCATTTTTAAGAATCATTAAAAGGATTTATAATAATTCATAATTAAGTATAGCATACTTTAACACAAAATTTCAATAGAAACTTTAAAATTTTTTTAAAATTGAATATAATACATAATATATAAATTTTATCCTATCCTATTTATAGCATGTATGCAACAAAAAAATTGAAGTTTTATGCAAAAATTTCAAAAATTTTTCAAAAGACTATTTACAAATCGAAAAATTTATGCTATTATATCATTGTAAAAGTTTAACAATACAATTTTTAAAAGAGGTGAACAATGAAAAATAATCCTTATTATTTAGATTTCAGTGACCAAAAAGGCATGACTATTGAGCAAGTCCGAAAAATTAAGGAAAACAATCATGCTATGGCAGTCGCTTTGAATCAATTGGCAAAAGCAGTTAAAATGGGACCTACTTCTATCCGCAGTTTCAGAAAGCAACTCGGAAATCATGATGTTGTAAAATACCCTGACAGTGAAACAGGAATGAACACCCATGAATTTACCGACAAGTTAAGATTTCTTGCTGCTAGACTTGAAAATGACAAGGTTGCATGCGTGGACTTTTTAAATCTTTCTGCTTGCGGAAAGGGACTATCATATCTTTTCTCAGGTTATGTTTACACTGAAAGTGATAAGGACTTCTGCGATAAATATTGCAAGTGGAGAGAATATAAGCAAACAGAAAACTGTGAAGATAGATTTAAAAATCGTGACCCACTCACCATTGCATTATATCTCCAAAAACGCGAAGATATCTTGCCAATTGGACTTGACTACGCAAAAATGCTTGACAGTGTTGTAACCGGAGAAAATAACAATTATGAAATTAACATTCACACTAATGACGCAAGACAAATTATTGCAGCTGTTGAACAACAAATTTTTGATTTGAAAACAAACGAAACGTTTTACAAAAATTTCTACAACGACTACTATTCAAAGGATGACGATGATGTTGTAAAGAGTTCAATTGCAAGAAGAAACAGAGATTTCAACGCTTGGCAACAAGCCGCTCAAGAAACAGCCGAAGAAGAACGCGAATAAAGAATTTAAACACTTCCTTTTAGGAGGTGTTTTTTTTACGCAATAGTATGGATAAAAAAATAGTATTTTGACAATTATTTAGTACTTGATTTAAAGAAATGTTTTTAGGTAATTAGTATCTTATTTTATTAAAAAAGGTTTGACAAGCCGTCAAACCTTTTTCATATTTTTAAGAATCTTCACTCTCGTTTTCTGTAGGTAATATTTCCCGTCCACCATCTTCAAGATCAAAAAATTCTTCATTTTCCTCTTCATCTCCGATAAAAAGATCCTCTATATCACCGTCTCTTGGCGTCTCACCTTCTTGAGAGACCTCATTTATATCTTCAAATTTGTAATCGAAATCGTCGCTTTCATTTTCCTCCTCTTTTCCGTCATTTAAATTCTGGTTCCCACCATTTAGATTATCTTGTTTTGGTACCGTTTCACGAGGAGTGTTTTTCTCTTGAAGTGATTGAGGTTTATCATTAATATTTTTATTATCTTCTCGTGCAGGAGGAACTGATGTTCGTTGAAGCCTTCCCTTGCCTAATGGTATATTTAAATTGTCTTTGAGCAAATACTCCGGCCACGAAATTGGTTCTTTAGGTTCTTCTTTTGCCTCTACTTTTGGTGGTGCTTTTGACTGAGGCTTTTTCGCAGGTGGTGGAGGTTGCTTTGGTGGATTACCTGCCATCTTTTTAGGTGTCGACTGTGTCTGCTTATTTTGTTTTAAAAGTTCTTCAGGTTTAACAGGCGTGTCCATTTCAAGAATACCTTTTCTTGCAGACGTTATAACCTGAGCGATTTTATTAAAGTCAGCAATAATCGGTTTAAGAATGTCCATACCCAGCCCAAGTTTTTCCATTCCCCCAACTTCATCAATAGCGTTGTCGAGTAGGGATTTAAATTTTATATACTTAAACTTGTCATTTATATCGAGATTTTGAAGTGCCAATAGTTGGTGATATCTGTCAAGAACTTTCTTACAGGTCGGATTTTTGCTTTCCTCGAGGGCTTTAAGCATTTTCATCAGATACACTTGGCTTGCCATATCAAAGAAGCCGCCCAAAAGCAACTCCATATCGAGAGCATCTTGCATGATAACTGCAAGGTCAGGAACTGCGGTATCATCATTTTTCACTTCGACATCAACAAGGTGGAAGGCTTTCCTTACCCTTATTCTAAACTCGTCATCGTTTATCGAATTATATTCGGCAACAGGAGTAACAATATAGTCTTGTCCCAAAAATCCATCGACGAATTCAGACAAATATAGTGTCGCCTTTGCCATTCCATTTTCCTTTTCCTCAATCTTTATATGAAAATAGAAATATTTACGCATATACAAAGCGATTGCCTTGTAAAAAGTTTCCCCGCTGTCTTCAATTTCCTTTTCCATTCGAACAAGGTCACGGCGAATATCTTCATTTATTACATAGGTTCCTTGACTGTTGACTTGACCGACAAGTTTGAATTTTATTGCCATGATTTTCATTCTTGCCTTATAAAATTCAATAAAGTCACCTTCATAAATAGTAAAGTCAGTTCCAAAAACGGGATAAGGTTTTGGAGGCGGTTTTACTGGCGGAGTGCCACCGGCTTCATCTTTTTTGGGTTTTTCTTCAACCTTTTTATCTTTTTCGCTTAAATAATTTTGCTCTATTTCATCCATAGAATTATTATAAATGATTTAAAGGCAAAAAACAACTGTTTTTTAAAATTAAATTTTTTCTTCTTGCGATGCAATTAAAATCTATTTGGTTCTCAAAAAAAAATCGAGGAAGTTATGTTACTGAAAATTAAAAATACACCTCTAAGTTTTTAAACTTTTGAGGTGCGATTCATTTTAAATCCTTTTATTAAAAGAACAATTAAGCAGATTTTCTTATGAAATGTGTATTTTCTAAATCAACAGGGATTACTAGAAGATAATTATTTTCAATAAAGTCTGTAATTTGAGACAAAGCAAAAGGACCACATTTTAAATAAATATCTGTTCTATATGCTGGATCAAATAAGCCTCCCTGCGATTCCGCCGAATTTGCTTCGCTAAAAATAACTATGCTTTCAACAATTACTGTTTTTAAATTTGTGCAGTCAGCAAAAGCCTCTTCTTGGATTGATGTTACACTACTTGGAATTGTCACAGTTTCAATACCTGTGCAGCCTTTAAATGCACCTTTGCCTATTGTCTCAACATTTGATAAGTTCAAACTTGTAATTTTTGGACAGTTCCAAAATGCATAATCTTTTATTTCTGTAAGTGTGCCTGGAATTTTTACTTCGCCTGTTATTCCACTTTCGTTAAAAGCATATTCCCCAATTCTAGTTAAGCCGTCCTGCAACAAGAATTGCGTTATATTTTTACAGCCGCAGAAAGCCCCTGCACCAATAGTTTCGACACTGCTTGGGATGCTTACTCTCCCTTTTATTCCACATTTGTAAAAAGCATAATCTCCAATTTCAACTACGCCGTTCGACAACAAGAGTTGAGGTATACTTTCGCATTCATAGAAAGCATTTGCACCAATGGTTTTGACACTGCTTGGAATATTAACTCTTCCCTTCGTATCCTTGCATCCCTTAAAAACTGAAGGTTCTATTTTCTCTAACGACGTTGAAAGAGTTATCGTTCCCTTAAAAGTGCAGTTTGCAAAGGCAGATATTCCAATGTAAGTTACACCCGAAGGGATTTCCAAATCTCCCTCAAATGTGCATTCCGAAAAGGCAAGATCGCCAATATAAGTCAAACTGCTTGGAAGACTAAGTTCTCCCTTAACTTGATTGCATTTGTAGAAGGCTTTGTCCCCAATTTTTTTGATTGATGAAGGCAGTTTTATTGAAGTAATATAAATTCCCTCCTCAAAAGCATTGTCAGGGATTTCAACAATCTCATATTGTTTGCCCTCGCTTAACACCTTTCCTGGCAATTCTAACTCGCCGTGAATAACCTGACCTTCTTTTTTCGTTACCTTAGCCGAATATCCATCATCATTCAACAGAAATTCCAAATTGGTATAATGTGATATGTCATAAATTTTATCTTTCTTCTTATTGAAAACAGTAAAAAATAAGAGAATTATGACTAGGCTTACAACTATAACGCCTGCCAATATACTGATTATTGCTATATGCGTTTTCTTCATATCGCCCCCTTTTTTAATTATTATAAATCAACTTTAATAAAATTTCAAGTATTCTTTTAAACTTTATAATTATTAAACAATATTTTATGGGAATAATTACAATATGGAAAAAATGATTTTGCCCATGGGAAATGGACTGGGGCTTTATGAAAAAGATAGGCTTTGCGTAAGCATAATCGACTCAAGCGGGAATAAGCGTGTGGGAGGGAAGAAAATTAAACCTTTAAACAAGTTTTTCTTTTTGCCGATTATAAGGGGGGTTACCTTCTTCTTTTTGGGAATTGTTTTGTATTTCTCTTCGCTAGGTTTATCGCAAGAGCTTGAAGACCGGCCAGAAAATGAAAAAAACAAGAGTTTTAAAATTGCAAAAAATGTGACAATCGCATCTTCTTTTTTAGTGGCAATCGCAACCCTTGTCGCATCTTTTTTATATGGGCTTATAGTCTTAGCATATCTTCCCAATCTTCTTTTCAATGAGGCTTTCCCCCAATTTGAAAGTTATTATTTCCGCTCGTTTATTATTGCCCTTTTGAGGTTTTCCTTTATCTATCTTTCCCTTGCCCTTATAAGAATTCTTCCCCTGTCAAGTGGGCTTTATGGTTTTAACGGCGCAGGAAATGTTTATCTTAGTGGCAAGGAAGACCTATTGCGCCCCCGAACTTATCCCCTTAATTACTTAAATTTTGCTTTAAATGTTTTTCTTTTTTCCACTTTTATGATATCATTAATATCGGTGCATATTTTCTGGCCAATTAATTTTTTGATAAACTGTCTGATATTCCTCGCTTGCATACCTTTAATTTATGAAATTTTGCGTTTTGCATCAAATTCAAAGGTTAGTTTTTTGAGAGACGTGGCAATTGTTACAAATTGGCTTGTGAGCATGCGTCCAAACACCACACATAACGAGGTTTTAGCAGTGGCAACTAATGAAATGACAAATTACGGCGATTTTCAAAAACTGGAAAAGGACAGAATCTCTATGTCCGCCCTTTTTGCCGAACTTGAAACAAAGTTAAAGCAAAGCGACAAGTATGACGAAAGCGACCGTGACTGGATTATCGCAACCGTTCTTCAAAAAAACCGAGCAGAAATAAAATTGGAAAGAAGTGTGGGATTAAAAGAATATAGAGAAATCATGCGTGCCTGTGAAAGGCGGGCAAAGGGCGAGCCTCTTTCAAGCATTTTTGGTTTTGTGGAATTTTATGGGCTGAGGTTTGATGTGAACAAAAAAGTCTTGTCACCTCGAATGGAAACCGAAATACTTGTCGAAGAAGCAATCAAAAAAATAAACGAATTTGACCTCAAAACTGTTTTGGACCTTTGCACAGGAAGTGGCGCAATTGCAATTGCAATAAAAAAATACACTAGCGCAAAAGTCTTTGCCAGTGACATTTCTAAGCAAGCACTTGCTGTCGCACAAAATAATGCCAGAAAAAATGAGGTAAAAATCGATTTTTGTCAATCTGATTTATTTAAAAGTTTGAAAAAGGGAAAAAAGTATGATATAATAGTCTCAAATCCACCATACATTAAAAGCGAAGACCTTGAAAAGCTTGATGTCGAAGTCAAAAAATATGACCCTCGTCTTGCACTTGACGGCGGCGAAGATGGGCTTGACTTTTACAGGCGTATAGTCGAAGAGGCAAAATCCAAACTTACCAAAAAAGGTTGGCTTTTATTTGAAGTTGGACAAGGACAGGCGGAAATTGTCGAGGAGTTAATGCAAAAGGCAGGCTTCGATAATGTCAATTCCGTAAAAGATTATAACAAAATTGAAAGGGTGATTTATGGAAGATATAGCAGATAAAATATTGGAAAAAACGGCAAAAACCAAGGAGAGATATGAAAAATTGACAGTCCTTGTATCTGACCCCGATGTCATTGCCGACAATCGCGAATGGAAAAAACTTGTAAAAGAGCGTTCTTCAATTGAGGAAGTGGCACAAGAGCATGACAAACTTAAAAAACTCGTCGATGAGTTAAAATCCTCTCGCGAAGAGTATGAAAGGGAGACCGACCACGAACTTAAACAACTTTTCTATGACGAAATCGGCTCACTTATCAAGCAAATTGAAGACAAAGTCGAAGAAATGAAGATTTTGCTTCTGCCAAAAGACGCAAACGACGACAGCAATGTTATCATTGAAATAAGGCAAGCTGCAGGAGGCGAAGAATCGGCTCTTTTTTGCAACGAACTTCACAGAATGTATACAATGTATGCCGAGAAAAAAGGCTGGACAACAGAGATTATCGATTTGAACGCAACTGAACTTGGCGGAATAAAGGAAATTACATTTATGGTTAAGGGAAAAGGTGCTTACAGTCGTTTCAAATATGAAAGCGGCGTGCACCGCGTTCAAAGAGTCCCTGAAACTGAAAGTCAAGGCAGAATTCATACCTCAACTTCAACAGTCGCAGTTTTGCCAGAAATTGAAGAAGTGGAATTTGAAATTGAAGAAAAGGACTTAAAAATTGATACATATCGTTCATCAGGTGCAGGCGGACAGCATGTAAACAAAACTGAAAGTGCAATTAGAATAACTCACCTTCCAACCGGCATTGTCGTCTCTTGTCAAGATGAGCGTTCA
>CANQBU010000004.1 GCA_947589615.1 uncultured Clostridia bacterium
TGTCAAGGTTCTATGCTAACAGACGCAACTATCAGCGCCTTTTTAAGTTAGCATGAGTATAATATCACAATTCAAAAGCCCTTGTCAACACTTTTTTTAAAAAATTTTCAAAAATTTTCGATTTTTTTTGGATTTTTAAAAATTTAAACCGACACCCTACCATGTGTTCGCTTTTTCAAGCCTGCGTAGGCCATTTTTATGTATTTTTAAAGATGAAAAATTTTGGGAAAATATTTATTTTTCATAAAACCGCCACCTTTTTGAGCCCATAAAATGAGGGGACAAAGCAAAGATTGAAGAAAATCATTCTATTTGAAAAACGCAAACTTAGTTTGCATCAATATTTATATAATGCGGTTATTCAATTTCTTAAAGAAAACTTGCAATATTCGCCAAACAATAGGCTTGCAGTAAAAAACACTCGCTATTATGAAGTGAACCCCTCCTAAGTTATCCGACTCTTGAGGTCACCACATAAAAACTAGTGCTTATTATATATTGATAATATAATATAGTATTATGTTTATTATATATAGTTAAGGAAAATTAAAAATAATTTCAATCTGTCATATTGCGAAGTTTTATATTTCTAACTTCAACAATTATCTTTCCTGTAACATCGGTTGTCTCTTGTCCATTTATATAGTTTGAAGTATCGCCTTTTTTAAGTTTAAACGTCAATGAGTGAACAGCGCCTTCTGTGTTTATTGTAAGCCTATCGCCTTCAATTTTAACACCATTTATATAAACCTCAGCCTCAGACAAGTCAATATTTTCTTTTGGGAATTCGTTTCCTCTAACACTTGGAGTAATGGTGAAAGTTTTTTCCTCTTCGCCATAGGTATAACCCGAAGTAATTCCTTGCCATAAAATGTTGTTAAATTCCCCTTCTTCTGAAACTTCTACTGTATAAACCTTGTTAAATTCATTTAAAAGCACCGATGTGTCAATATACATTGTATCCTCGCCGGAGATTAATTTATCTTGTTCGACAGACAATAATACATTGCCCTTTCCTACTTCCTCGATGACAGTGTGATTAAAATCATAGAAATATTTGTTTAAATACAAGTTGTAATCTCCTATTTTGAAGATATTACTTATAATGCTTGTCTTGTCAGGGTCAAAACTGCTATCATTATATGCGTTAATATATTGGCTTGCAGAGTGAATATAGAAAATTGGAACATAGTCATTTGAAGGTCTTTTATCATTTTTACCTCCTAAAATAGTATGCACACTATTTATAATATTAATATAACATAAATTATTTACTTTTCAAAACAAAAAGATAGACGTTTTTTAACTGTGAAAATTTAGCCATAAGAAATGAAATTGTAAAAAGTAAAAAATTTGCATTTAAAAAGGAGAAATGAATAATATTATTATCTTCCCATTTTAGATTAATAAAAGTTTATTATAAATTAATTCCAAAAAAGGTTGAAATTATAGACAAAATATGTTATGATAGAAATAGAATTCGGAAGAGTTATTATTTTTTAAAATTTAGCGGATAATCCGCCACAAAAGGAGTTTATATGAACGAAATTAACAGACAATTTGGATATTCTTCCCAACAAAATAAAACTAATTCTTATGTTGATGATATAAGATTTGACCCCTCTCGCACAGGGTTTGCTAAACAAAGACAAATGTCCTATGTTATTAGTAGAATTGCATCTGTTTCAGATATGTTAGATATTGTTGGTCCAGATACGCAACTAATCAGAAATATCAGAGACGATGTGGCAAAAAATCCATCAAAATATGGCGGTATAAATGTCCATACTTTTATGAAAGGGTATCAAAATATTTTTGTTATAATGAACAATATATGCCTTTTATACAATCAAACAGGCAATATGCCCGACAAACTTTTTAAACAAGGTTTTTCCGCTTTTAATGAAAACCTTTATAATGATTTAACAGCAGGTAAATTTAGTTTCAAAGGATTTGTTCACGCCACTGTGCTGATGGGCAATTCGCTAGTGCCTCTCAATGTCACAATTAAAGAAGGGCCAAGCGACGAGAGAGGTCGTTAAAAATTAAGTGAATAAAAATACCGATATGATGAAGTGCACCCCAAAAGGCCGCAATCAAACATTGTCGGTATTTTTTATTAAAAAAACAAGTGATGGGTTTTCACGCCTTCACCTGTTTAAATTTTTACATCTCAATTTCGTCTTCTGCTGTTTCTTCCAATTCTTGTTTGAAAGACTGATATCTTTTTTCAATCCTTTTCAACATTTCTTCGTCGGCTTTGCTTAAATCAAAGTTTTCTTTTTTAGATATGAATCGGTAAAATTCCGGTCCTTTGTCAGAGAATATCCTAACATTTTTTCGAGCAACAAATCCGCAAAAACTTTCTGCCTTCACTGCTTCTTGATAAAGCTCAAAAGCCTTTTCCATGTCGCCATCTTTTGCGAGCGATTCCATAATTTTTAAAGTATATTCAATGTCGTTTCCATTAAAATCGTCTCCGGCATTTGATTCAACAAATTGCTTCCATAATTTCTTTTGTTGAGGATAGACAACGGCTTGCCCTCTTTTTATCCATTCAGGAACTCTTTCGTCGGCGGGTCTGTTTGTTGATTTTTTTATTTCTTCCATGGCGCTTAAATAATCGCTATAATTTTTCCCAGTGAGTCTGAGATAGCAAGAATCTCTGTCGTCAATTAAGGAATAGAATTTTTCCTCATTAAATTCAATGCAAACATTTTCATTTTTGCGTGCATATTTTTCTAAGGCCTCAACTACTTCATCAAGCATTAAATAAAATGTATCGTCTTCCCTAGCCGTTTTTTTAATTTCCTCTTCGTTCATAATTCCTCCATTTATAGATTTATTATATCATAATTTAAGAAAAAGTCAATACTCAAAAATTGAATTTTTACCATTTTCAAAACCAAATGCAACCTAATATTATATTGTTTATTATTTATATTTATATAATCCATATTTATATCATTTCCTCCAGCCACCAATCACAATCAAATATATGCGGGACAAGAAAAAACCCTCAACGAATCAATTGAAGGCTTAAAATTTACATTTCAATTTCGTAATCGTCTTGCCCAAACTCAGGCATTTCTTCAGCTTTGGACTTTGTGTAGCGTGATGCCTCAACAATCCATGGCAAAGGTTTTAAAAATTTAGCAAGCCCGCTTCTTCCGCCAAGCGTGCCTTCAACGCAAAAAACATTTGCATCTTCCCTTTTGCAAGGTTTGTCGAGGTCCTCAAAAGCCTTGTATACCTCTGGCAAGTAAATGTTTTCGTTTGGAATTGCCTTTCCCTTCTCAAATCTTTTGGCATCGATAATGGAAAAGTATGTATTTGTCTTATCTTCAAAATCCAAGATTGCGACGAATTTTTTTGCGTTTTCAATTTCCATAAGTTTTCCCTCCATATATTTAGTTTAACAAAATAGAAGGAATTTTACAAACTTTTTTAAGGGCTTTTATTAAATTTTTTTTAAAAATTATTATTTTTTAAATATTTAAAAATAAAAAAATATTCACAATTCAAACTATTTATTCCCCCGATAACTTGCTTTGAAAAAATAATTTATATTTATGCCAACAGAAAAAAATCAGCACCAAAATGGAGTGACCCCCAAAATTTGTGCTGAATATTTATTTTCTTACTTTTTTGTTTTGCAATCTTTGCATACTTTTTCTTCGAGGCTGGTCTGCATTTTGGTGTGCATTTTTATTGTTTGTTTAACCTTGCTGGCGGGTGCGGGCGTGGTTGGATAAAAGCCCTTTTCATTCATGATAGTGAAAATTTTATAGTCATGACTTGAAGCAACTTCACTTAAAGTATTCAAAAGAGAGCGAAGTTCTTGACTTGAACATTCAATCCCATATTGGCAATACATCTTAATCAAAAATTTGTGTGCAATGAGTGCATCTTGTAAAATTTCCTGATCTGTGAGCATTATTTATCACCTCCCTCCTCGCTTGCCGTTTGCAAGTATTTCAAAAGTTTTTTGTGGTTTTCAAGGTGCTTTGTCGCCATGTCGTCAAACATCTTTTTCAAAGATTTATCACCTACATTTTCGCCACAAAACTTCATCTTTGTCGCCATCCAGTTTTCAAAAGTCATAAGCTCGTTAAGCGCCATAAGGTCTTTAGTTGTGATTTCTTTTTTCATAAATTTCCTCCGCTTATAGCATGTGCAAATTTATAATTTTTATGCGGCTTAAATAAAAACAGGGGCATTATATGCCCCGATTTTGTCACTTCATTTAGTGATAATTAAAAGAGAGTGTTTCTTAATCCCTTCAAATACCGCTTCATTCGCTAATGGTCAAGACTAAGTCTTGGGTGCATTATGCACCTTTTTGTTCACTCCGTTTAGTGATAATTAAAAGAGAGTGTTTCTTAATCCCTTAAAATATCCCCTCATTCGCTACTCGTCCAACATCTGGTTGGTGTTTTCCTCATCATTCATTATATTCATGGCAATTGCACCTGCTACAGGGCTGTCGAATAAAATTGTCGCACCCAAGGCGATGCCCCATTTTTCTCCTTCAGATTTCAGAGTGGCTCTTGGGCTTTCATGATTTTCCTGACTTGTGCTATTAACATCTGCATACTGCATTCTTAGCTCGCCATGCTTTTTAATCACATCGTCCGCTCTTGTGCAAATCTCATATGAGCCGTGCTGTTCGCCGTCTTTTGTTACAGCAATCCTGTTAACCGATTTTCCGTCAATTCTTTCTATGCCAACGATAACATCTGACCTTGGTCTTAGGTATTCAAAAGGAACAACTTCCTCGCCCTTTTCATTTACAACGCCCCACAACTGTTTTTGTCCATCCCTTTTTGAGACCAAATAATTTCCCTTATCAACGCTTGAGTAAACTGGGTCGACTTTGTCATAGTCTGGCTTAACAACCATTTTTTCTTTGCTTAAAGAATAAAGTCCCTGTTTTCCATTTTCCTCCACTACTACGACATGCTGGCCGCCTTCATCGGTGGCAAATTCGCTCATATTTCCCTCGAAAATCTTTTTGGTTTTGCCATTGAGTTCAAAGACGCCGCTTCTGGTCACAGCCATAACTTTATCTTCCACTCTTTTTATCGCTTCAACTTGTTCGGTGACCGTGCCCACCTTCTTTGCTTTTCCGCCTTTTATATCATAAACCGCCCTTGTATTTTCATCTTCTAAAACGTAGAATAAATCTTTGTCACTGCGGCCGATATATGACGATTTTAACATTGGGCTTGAAAGGATTTGTCTTCCGTCAAGATAAAAGTCCGCCCCGCCATCTGTAATAGCGGCAACCAATTTTGGATTTACAAAGTCCAAAACATCATAACTAAATGAATCATAATTAAAAGGAATTATCACATTGAATTTTTCATCGATAAGCCCGTTTTTTCCATCTTCATTAAAGACAATTGCCCGCCCGTTATATCCGCTTTGTCGGGTGTCTGGGGTTACATGATAGTCGCTATATGTAGTTTTTCCGTCGCGTTCAAGCCTAAAAACACGATTATCGTTATCGACACATAAATCCCCCACAAGTTTTTTAAACTCAGGAGAAATCTCGCCACTTTCAAAGTTTATATTGACAAACTTATGGTCTTTTGTGGCAAATAACCCTTGCTCCCTTGTGTATAATTCAAACTCGCCATTTTGGGCAATCAGTCTTGGCGTCCTTTTTCCATTTATTTCAATTTCAAATTCTACAAATTTAGGGTCGTCCGATTTGAAAAAATGAAATTTGGCATTTTTCCAAAATGGATTGCCATAATCATCTTCTATCTTTTTTCTAAAAAACCCATTTTTTATTGAATATTTATACTTCATTTTTTTCTCCTTTAATATTCAATTTCTCGTTTAACTATTGCTTGCTTTTTAGACGCCTTTTTACAACTCACGCCCATCATCAAGTAATATGCTTGTCGCCAAACCAGCAGCAGGTCCAAACACTATCCCTACCCCCATCGAAATGCCAAATGCTGTGTTTGATGATTTTATAGCGGCGCGATAATCTGAATCTGAATGAGAGCCACTTGACCTTGCGTATTGACTTGACCTTATCCTGTTTTCTACTTCATCCGCAGTCGGTTTTCTACGGAAATATTCGCCGTCTGTTGTGTTTAGGAGATATGTATCCTTGCTTCCATCATTTCTTTTTAATATAACTTCATAGTCATAGTGATTTTTAATTTCTCTATTATTTTCATTGTTAATATTAGGCCTGAGATATTCAACTGGGAGAATTTCCTCGCCTTCTTCATTAACAATCCCCCATAGCATTTCTCCGTCTACCTCTTTTGCCATTAAAAATCTTCCTCTATTACAATTAGATAACTTCTTGTCAAATTCATCATATTTAGATGTGGTCAAAATCTTCTCTTGGTTTAAAGAATAAACGCCTTTTTTGCCCTTTTCATCGGTTATGACAACACTTTTTCCGTCTTTAGTTTTAGCGAAAGCCAAGCACTTATCATCATAGACTTTTTTGACTTCTTTTCCCATCTCCCAAATGCCATTTTCGGTCACTACCATGGTTTTATCTTCAAGTTTTAAAGTTCCCATTATGTCTTCATTAACAGTGCCCTGCTTTTTAGCGACGCCATCTTCTAATATATATATTGCCCTTGTTTTATCATCTTCATAAAGGGAGAAAACATTGTCTTCATATTGAGTGATGTCTTGTTTTCCCTTCGCCCGACTTGAAAGGATTTTAGTTCCATCCATATAAAAATCCATCTGTTTACCATTCTTTGCAACAATCAAATTTGGCTTTATATTATCCAAAACCTCGAATTCAAAACCTTTATCATAGTTGAATGGAATAACTGTTTTTAACTTTTGATCAATAACACCATGTTTTCCATTTTTGTCTACAACTTCCGCTAAACGGCGCTTATGGTCTAGGGCTTCATTGCTTTGAAAGTATTCTGAATAAGTTACGTTTCCGTCAAAGTCAAGAGAAAAGATTTTCCCCTTTTTGTCGGCGCAAATCTCGCCAGTAATCCTTGTAAAAGCAGGTGAAATGATTCCCGTTTTAAAGTTTACACTCATTAACCTATCTTCGCCCGCCAATTTGAATTCTGCCTGACCTCCATAAACATCAAACTCGCCTTCCTTTACGGTAAGTTTTGGGGTCTTTTGCCCGTTCAGTTCTATGTCAAAATCCATGTAGTCAGGGTCTTGCGACACATAGGCATGAAATTTTACTTTTTTGTAAGGGAATTTTTTCCCATAAGCATTGTCATACACCTTTGTAGAAAATAGTCCTTTATGAATAAAAAAATCTTTCATTTTTTCTCCTTTTATTTTTTCTTAAAATTTATTCCAATTTTAGAAAAGTTAACCTTCATTTTTGGCAATCTCTTGACTTGCCTCTTCAATCTGTCCCTCGATGTCCTTTATTCTTTTTTCGCACCACTGCTTGTGATATTTATATTCTTCTTCACCGCTTTTTCCTTTTTGCTTGATTGCATTTTTAACTTGCTCGAGGTCGTTTTTAATAATCTGCAACCGCTTTTCTAGTTCTCGCAAATCTTCCATCTTTCCTCCTTAAACTAAAAGTTCAAATGGGCGAGGATAAAATTCGTTTGTAGGCTCTTGGTGAGTGACAATGTTTGAAACGGCAGATATGCAATTTGTAAAGTCTTCAGTCAGCAGTTCCTTATCCTTTTTAATCAAGGTTATACCCTCTTTTGAGCGAGATTCTACATCTTTGCCCACTCCAAAATCGTCTGAAAAATCAAGTGTAAAATATTTAGTCCCGCGATTGTAAAGCCCTTGCAATATTATTCCATTTTCATTGCCTTTGACCGTAACAAACATATCGTTTAAAAACTTTTTGTCGTTTGGAAGTTCCAATAGTTCGGCGATTCGTTTTTTAATTTGCATAACATCATAGTCATATCTTTTGTCATGAGGAATTCTTGCTTTGTCAAGAATTAATTTCCCCGCACCCATGAAAGGTAGCGTAACAATCCCCGCCGAAAGTTTGACCATAAACTCGCTTATCTTTATAACTCCGCCAACCACTGTTCCAACCCCTTCGATTATTCCCGTTGGGATTAAAAGTGCCACTTCTCCCGCTTTAGCAAGTGCGCGTTTGCCCTTTGTCGATGCCTGAAGTGAAAGTTTTCCGCATTTTTTCATAAGGGTGTCGGTCGGCTTTGCAAGATAATATGTAGTCTTGTCAACCCCCTTTTTAAGTAGTCCTAAGCCTTTGCTAACAACAATTCCGGTAGCGCCAACGATTACTCCTGGCAAACTTACAGCAACAGTTCCCGCCGCCGCTAATTTAATCTTTGTGCTGTTTGGGAGGTTTCTTTTATAATCCTTTTCAGCCTGCAAAATTCTAGCCTTGTAAACTTTTGAAATTTGAGGGTCATCGACAAACTCTTTGACAAGCAATGCCGCCTTGCCCCTTCTTTTAACCTCAGCATAATCCATCAAATCATTCATGCTGTAATATTGACTAAAAAATTTACTGATAATGCCGTTTGGCACTCCACTTTCAAATTCCTTGTGAAGGGAGTCTTTAAGCATCAAAATTCTTCCCTCATAACTTGCACACTTAAACATTTCATAATCTTGTTCCGCAATTAACGTTGCAAGTTCAGTCTGTCCCATGCGAATGACTTCACTGATAAATTCCCGCTGTTGCATGCGGTTAAAGTCGTGCTTTACAATCGGATAAACTTTCAAAATATTTTCTTGAAAAAGTCTGGCATCTTCGGGATTTGTAATTTTCTTTATATGCTTTAATTCTTCTATAAATTCATCGGCGTTTGTTTTATTCACGTTTAAACTTTGCAATGCTAAAATATCCTCTCTCATCATTTCTCCTAATATTATTATATCATAATATTAAATATTAGTCAATATTGGGATTTAAGATTTTGTAAATGCCCTCTAAACAAAAAATCCTTAAAGATTTTCTAAACCTTTAAGGAATTTTAATTACATATCATGGTCATAATGATAAGAATTATCAATTTGAGATGTCACAGGTTTTTGAGCGGTTATATTTGCAACGGCGTTTGCTTGACGGCGAGAGCCAGTTGAGTTTACTTTGCCAAGCAAGAAGTCTTGAAGGTCTTCGTCATCTACGTCGCCATCTTTAATTTGACTTAAAATGTTTTTGCCACTAATAATATTATAAGAGGAGCCGTTTATTCCTTCGCTCATATCATCATAAGCAAATTCTGCGGCTTCACGACTTCCAACTTCGAACTCAAATTCAAAATCATTTTCCTTTGTTTGGCCAGCAACCACCAATTTTTTCCCATCTTCATTGAGCGAGCAGTATAAACAGCTTATTTCGTTTACTCTTGCACGAGGATTATTCTCCAAAATGAGTTTTTGAATGTTGCTTGCAATTGTCTTTTTGGATTTTTTGACACTTGGCAAGTTGCCAACACATGAGTATACCGCTCTTCTTAATGGCATGGTAAGAGGATAAGATACAAGCCCCAATGTTTTGTCGACTATTGTTCCACCAAGCCACGAAACATTATCTGCAAGTTCCCCAGGATATTTGATTAACCCGGTCGGAACAGCAAAGATTGTCCCCGCAGTGTATGCGGCCGCTTTTCCGGCAGTGCTTTCAGCTTCATGACCTAGTGCAAACATTGACTTATACACAAGTTCGGTTGGAACAGCAGCAAGTTGTGTCGCAAAATTGACTATCTTTCCCGCCGTTTTTATCACTCCGCTTGCCAAAATCCCTGCCCCGCGAATTGCGAGTCCCGGAATAGAAGCAACGAAACCGGCTCCGAGTTTTACCTTATCGAGAGCGGAAAGTTCCCCTCTGTGCTGGAATTTAAAGTTCTCAACGGCACGCTTCAATTGATTTTTGTATTCTTGTGGAATGGCCTCGTCATGATATATGGTTTTTAAGAAATTTTTATCCTTTCCAAGGAAATCATTGTCGCTCGTTTTGATGGCACAAAGGGCAACCGTATTGTAAAATGTGTTAAAGGTGTTGTCAAAAATCTTGGAATCCTTGCCCGCAGCCTTTTCGTGCAAAGCATCGATAATAAGCTCATGAAGAAGGTTTTGGTCAATATATTCTTCTTTATATCTTTTGGATGTTTGAATGCCGCTTGAAAGAAATTTATCGTCGCTTTCGATCAGCTTCTTTACGCCTTCCACATCATGAAGCTCATTGTAAAGTTTGTTCATCACATCTGCACCGTAAAAATTATATTCAGGGCAAACTTTACGAAGTTTCAGTGCCGTATCTACAAAAAGTTCCTTGCCGCTTTCCTTTAAATCAAATTCAAGCAAAGATTTCATGAGCTGCTCGCTAGTCTCATCGGTCGTTTCCCATAATTGGCTCAATTGTTCTCCAGCTTCACTGTTGTCATTTCTTTCTCCAAATTCAGAGCGTAACTCCTCGAGTCTTGCCATATCTTTTGCAAGGTCATCAATTCGAAAATTCAACTCGTCATATTTTGTCTTTATATCCATATTTATTCTCCTTAAAAAAATTTATGTTTGAATGACAATTCAGATTATTTCTAGCATTATTATATCATAAAAAATACTATTTGTAAATAGCAAAATTGCAATTTTTTCTTTCCCTTTTAATCTTGAAAATTGTATAAATTTTACGGTTTTTTAAGATAATTTAACAAAAATTGCGTTTTTTTGTTAAATTTTTGCCATTTTTCAATAAATTTTGTTAAATTTTGTTTCCTGCGTAAAAAATTAACACTTGTTTTTATTCTCGTGAATTTACTCCTGCAACTTTAAAAAAATCCTTAAAGATTTTTAAACCTTTAAGGAATTTTATTACATATCATATTCATATTCGTAAATTTGTTCAACGAAACTTGAAGTAGGTTTTTGAGAGGTTATATTTGAGATGGCGTTTGCTTGGCGACGATTGCCCATCGAGTTTGCTCTGGATTTCACAATATCCTTTAAATCCTCTTCATCAATATCGCCTTCTCTTATTCCTTTTACAATATTTTTATTGCTTTTGAAATTGAAATCTTCATCTGTATTACTTAATTCGCCGTCTGCCAAACTTGTCGCTTGCACGCCACCAACGTTAAACTCAAATTTGTAATTTCGTCCTGACGCCTCACCGGTGACCGTCAATTTCCTGTCATTCCTGTTATATGAGGTATAAACGCTTATGTCATCGACTAATGCATGTGGATTTGTTTCCAATATGTGTTTTTGAATGTTCTTTACAATTTCTTTTTGAGATTTTTTTACGCTTGGCAAGTTCCCGACGCATGAATAAACCGCTTTTCTTAAAGGCATGGTAAGAGGATAAGAAACAAGTGACAATGTTTTTCCAGTAATTGCACCGCCTAGGCTCAACGCGGCATTTGCTGTCTTGCCTGACAATTTTATTATTCCAGTAGGAATGGCGAAAATTGTCCCTGCAGTGTATGAAGCTGCTTTTGCTGCTGTGCTTTCGCTTTCTTGACCGACAGCATACAATGCTTTATATGCAAAATTTGTAGGAAGAGCAGCAATTTCGGTCGCAAGATTGACTAAAAAGCCTGCCGTTTTTAATGCCCCACTTGCTAAAAGACCTGCCCCTTGAATTGCAAGGCCGGGAAGGGAAACGATTGCTCCCGCCGTAATTTTAGTTTTATCCCATGCAGAAAGTTCTCCTCTGTTTATAAATTTTGAAGACTGAACGGCACGCTTTAACTGGTCTTTGTATTCCTTTGGAATGCTCTCATCGTTATAGATTGCTTTTAAAATATCTTTATTTCTTCCAATCTTTCCGCAAAGTGCAACTGTATCATAAAATGACCCGAAGGTGCTATCAAAAACCTTTGAGTTTTTACCTTTCGCCTTCTCATGCAAACCATCTACGACAAGTTCTTGAATTAAGTTTAAATCCAATATAGGGTCAATTTTGTTTGGTTCCGAAAATCTCCAACTAGTAAGATAATGAGTAAATCTATCATCGCCAGCGATTAACTTTTTTATTTCTCTCAAGTCGTTACGCTCTTTATAAATCTTGTTCAAAGCCTCCGC
This sequence comes from uncultured Clostridia bacterium, assembly GCA_947589615.1. Lineage (GTDB taxonomy): Bacteria > Bacillota > Clostridia > Christensenellales > UBA1242 > Caccovivens. The sequence continues at coordinate 11,992 of CANQBU010000004.1, forward strand.
ACCGTAAAACTTTATAGGCAACATATTTAGAGATGGAACTGCCTTGCAGAGTTTAAGAACGGAATCTGCAAAGAAGTTTTGACCACCTCCGTGCAAATCAAAATTAAGCAAAGATTGCCATATCTGCTCATATTCCCTTGCTATTTTTTGTTCTTCATCAAAAATCTGGTTGCTAAGTTGTGCTCGATTAACACTTGTATTTTCTTGATTGCGTAAATCGGTAAGATTTGCAAATTCCTTTTCTAAATTTGCCGTTCTTGCGTCAATTTCTGCAAACTTGTTTCTAAAATATCTTGTTTTAATTGCTAAATCAGGCATAACAATATCTCCTTTTATTATTTTCTGAAATTATTATAACATAAAAATTTGTATTTGTAAATAGGTAAAGTATATTTTTAATTACTCTCAATTTAATACCTTATATTATATGGATTTTCCCATTTTTTGTTGAAATTTGCTAAAACTATGCAAAATTTACGCTTTTTTATTGAAATTTTGTCATTTTCTATTAAATTTTCGACTTTTTTACAAAAGTTTAACAAGATAAGCACTTATAAATTCCATACCAAGCATATCAATATAAAACTTCAATAGCGATTTGTAATTCTTAGAAACAGCATTTAACCGCATCGTTTTTGCGCCTTTTTGCATGGCAAACATTTCAATTTCATGGAAAAGTTTTTGCCCTATGCCTTTGCTGCGATATTGAGGCAAAACATATATCTCTTCAAGTTCAAAAAATTTGTCTCCCCGCTCAGCGTAAGACCTTCTATTTTCTTCCTCTTCAATATTTCCATAAGCGTAAGCCACGATTTGACGCTCTTCCTCACAAATCCAAACACACTTGTCTTCAAAATATTCTTCATTATCCGCTACAATATTGTTGCAGCAGCCCTCTTTTGCAAACATTTCACTAAGACGAGCAACACTTTTTAAATCATCTTTGCTTGCAACTCTTATTTCCATGTCTACCTCCAAAAAGTATTATATCATAAAAAGGGACTTTATTCAAATCTAAATATTGTTAATTATTTTGCAAATTGACAATCTCGCAAATTATGGAAATCAATTCCAAATTTGTAAATTTTTTCTTGTTGGTATAGATGACCTTACCATAATATTCATTCACTGATAAAAGGCCACCTATGTCGTATGCATATTTGACCGCACTCCTTATGCCCTTCTCCACAGATTCAGATTTGGCGTTATACATCTCGCCAACTTTCTTGTAAATTTCCAAAAGATGCCCTTTTCTACAACTAAACTGAATCAAAACCGCACTCCGCAAATATTCAAAACCTTTCATTTTGGGCTGCAACCCCAATTTGAGCAAAATCTCCGTCACTTTGGCGAAATTTTCATCTTTGACAATCTTATCCATAAGGATATACCTCTAAATAACATTATACAACATATTTCGACAAAAATAAAGCAATTCGCTCAAAATTCGGTGCATTATGCACCTTTTATGTGCATTATGCTCCTTACATATTACATTGTTTAGCGGTAATTAAAAGAGAGTGCTATATAGTTTTTCAATACAATTAAATTCGCTACTGATGGAAACTAAGTTTCCTCGCTACTGATGAAAACTAAGTTTCCTCGCTACTGATGAAAACTAAGTTTTCAAAACTAAGTTTTTATTTTTTTAAAAAAGTTGCAAAAAAGACTTAAATTTTTTGTCATTTTATGTTATAGTATATATGTTAAATATATTACTTTAAAGAGGTTTAAAAAAATGGGAAAAATTGTAGCATTTGCTAATCAAAAAGGTGGCGTTGGCAAAACAACTACCTGCATTAATCTGGCTGCCTATGTGGCGGCTATGGGCAAAAAAGTCCTCGTCCTCGACCTTGACCCTCAGGGCAACGCGACGAGCGGGCTTGGAATAGACGAAAAAAACAAGGATCTAAAAACGATTTATGACCTTATTTCCGGCGAATACACCGTTCAAGAAGTCATTCAACAAACCTTGCTTGAAGGGCTGGATATTCTGCCTTCGACCGTCGACCTCGCAGGGGCGGAAATCGAAATGATCCAAATGCCTCAGCGTGAAAAAATCATCAAAGGTATACTGGATTCAGTGAGGGATAGTTATGATTTCATAATGATTGACTGTCCGCCTTCGCTTGGGCTTATCACAGTCAATGCATTGACCGCTTGCAATAGTGTTATTATACCAATGCAATGCGAATATTATCCTTTAATGGGTATAACTCAGCTAATGAACACTATAAGGCTTATCAAGTTTCACTTAAACCCAACAATTGACATTGAAGGGGTTGTAATGACAATGAAGGACAAGCGTTCAAACTTGACAACTGAGGTCAGCGATGAAATATTAAAATTCTTTGGGAAGAAGGTGTTCTTTACTTACATTCCGAGAAACATTCGCCTTGCTGAAGCCCCAAGTCATGGAGAGCCAATACTAATCTATGATCCAAATTCCAAGGGAGCTGAAGCATACTTGTCTTTGGCAGAAGAATTTTTAGATAGAAATAAGGTAAAATATAATCCTATAACAAAGGATACAAAAATTAAATTAAGAGAGGTAAAAAATGGATAAGAAAAAAGGTTTAGGAAGAGGTTTAGAGTCACTGTTTGCCATGTATGACAATGCTCCTGAAACACCTGCTTCCAGCGAGGATAACAAAAGCACAGTTGTTAATGAAGAGCCTAAAGTTGCTAAAACAAATGCAACAGGAATCACTGAGATTGAGGTTGAAAAAATCATACCAAACCCAAATCAGCCAAGAAAACACTTTGACGATGAGGCATTGCAAGAACTTGCAAGTTCAATCAAGATGCACGGTGTGATTCAACCACTTGTTGTAAACAAAAACGATGATGGGACTTTCATGATTATTGCCGGTGAACGTAGATGGAGAGCATCTAAGATTGCAAATATCGAAAAAGTGCCAGTCGTTATAAAAAACTACACCGAAAAGCAAATCAGAGAAATTTCAATTATTGAAAACCTGCAAAGAGAGGATCTTAACCCAATCGAGGCAGCAAGAGCAATTAAGCAATTGATGGACGAATATCATCTAACACAGGAAGTTGTGTCAGACAGAATCGGTAAAAGTAGATCAAGCGTCGCTAACACGTTGCGTCTTCTGACATTATATCCCGATGTTATCAAAATGATTGAAGACGGCAAGTTATCAAGCGGTCATGCAAGAAGCCTTGTTGTCGTAGATGACACAACTCAGCAAATTAAATTAGCAAAGCAAGCTGCAGACGGAAAAATGTCTGTTCGTGAGCTAGAAAAAGCTGTCCGCAATTATCTAAACCCACAAAAAACACAAACAAACAAGGTTCAAGAGCAATCTTTGGAATTAAAAGAACTTATTAACGAAATGCAACGAGTATTTGCTACAAAAGTATCAGCTATAGGTAACGACAACAAGGGAAGAATCTACATAGATTACTATTCCAGAGATGATTTAGACAGACTTTCAGACTTAATCGAGTTGATAAAGAAAAAGGAAATTACATTGGGCGACCTTAGAAATTACAATAAAAGACACCCAAATCAATAGGACGCATATAGAAAATCATCGATTTTAACGATATTTTTAATTAATTCTTATATATTAGGATTACAAAAACATGAAAAAGGACCTTTAAAAATTAAGGGTCCTTTTTCATGTAGAAATAATAAAGGATCAAATATTTTTTGTATAAGAAAATATAATTAAAACTAACAGACCTTTCTTTTAAATGTAGTAAATCATACCTAATGATTCTTAATAGTAAAATAACATAATACGATTTTAGATTAAGTATCTTTACAAATTTTCTTTTTCTAAAAACCAACTATTAAAATTAAATAAAACGTAATAGATCAATTAATAAAAAATTTACATAACATTTAAAAATTTGTCCTTAAATTCTAAAATTCAAACTGGATTTATGCACTCATATCAAAAAACAAATCAAATAAAATGAATATTCCCTCATTACAAAATGATTAAAAATTGCGTCCAAAAATCAATAAACGCTTGTATTTTTACTAAAGAATTCCCGTAATATACATTTTTTCTTAAAATTAATGATAAGTTTAAACTTTTAACATTTCTTTGAGCCTTATTCGATCAATAAAAAACTTTTTAAAAATAAATAATTATAATTTTTACAGCAAAAAACTGCAGCAGCATTTTTATCTTTGTCTATATTCAGGAACAAGTAAAAAGATTTATGTTTTTGCAACGTGTGTAGCCCCTTTTAAACCATACTTTTTCAACGAATTTACACCTTTTTGTTTCACGTGGAACAAATTTAACATCTCTTTTAATAACATTTTTTCTTTTTATAAGGATTGCATGCCACTCATTTCACCAAAATGGCATTCGTGCAGATAATGTTTCACGTGGAACAAACATTATTTTAAAAAGCGAACCTTCATCTATTAAATGAATAAATTGGAAATATGTTTCATGTGAAACAACTTGCAGTATACGTTATGAAAATGTTTCACGTGAAACTATTTAAGAAAAATAACATAATTCTGTTTCACGTGAAACATTATTCCTTGCTTTTTCTTGTTTAATTTACTGAAATCAACTTTTAAAAAGAAATTTGTTCATGCACTGTGCAAGATTTTAGTTAAAATTGTATAATCTTTTTGGGCTCAAATATTGTTTTAATTATTATAATTCACTCTTGTTGATAAAGTTTTACGTTTAATTTTCTTCTTTGACGTTGAATACCAAATATATATAAAGTAGTTGTTAAAAATTTGCGATTTTAAATCCTTTGCTTGAGCTTATGATTTTCTTTTCCATTATTTTAAATGTTGGTAGAACGATCTACTAAATTTTTAATAAATCATTACAAAATTTGCCTATCTATTTTTCTCATTTTAAAATATAAAAGTAATTTTTCGCTACGCATTGTTAAAATTATACGCAAAATGTATTGATTTTTAAATGAATAAATCCTCGTTTGATTTGTTTTTAAAATTTGAATTAGTGCAGAAAAAATTGTTTTTTAAGCAAAAACTCTTAAAAAGTCCTTTTGACAACTTTCAAAAATCGTTTTGCTATTGATTTTATTTGTGTTATAATATTATAGTTTATAAAGGAGATAAAAAATGAAAGATTTAAAAGGGACAAAAACAGAAGAAAATCTTAAGGCTGCATTTGCAGGAGAAAGCCAAGCAAGAAACAAGTATACATATTATGCTTCTCAAGCAAAGAAAGAAGGATACGAGCAAATTGCAAGCATTTTCGAAGAAACTGCAAACAATGAAAAGGAGCATGCTAAACTTTGGTTTAAAGCATTGAATGGAGGAACTGTTCCAAATACTCTTGCAAATTTACTTGATGCAGCCGCTGGTGAACATGGTGAATGGACAGAAATGTATGTAAAAATGGCGAGACAAGCAAAAGAAGAAGGATTCGAGGAACTTGCATTCCAATTTGCTGCTGTCGGCGAAATTGAAAAACGTCATGAAGAGAGATATAGAAAGCTTGCCGAACTTGTTAAGAACGGCACAGTATTCAACAAAACAGATAAAAAAGTTTGGATTTGCAGAAATTGCGGCCATATCTATGTTGGCGATACCGCTCCTGAGATGTGTCCAGTCTGCAAACACCCACAAAGTTACTTTCAAATCTTAAATGAGGAATTTTAAAATAGAAAACCTTACGATTTAATAAGAAAACCTGTATTCTCGCGATAAAAAAAGACTTATAAAGTGCTTAATAATAGCATAATATAAGTCTTTTTTTAATATTTGCAACTATAATTTGTTTTTAGCTTTTTTTCGACTTTTTTAAACAATAGTCGATGCTAATCTCTTTTGCATTGTTATAATCTTTATTGTATAATTTACTTGTAAAAAGGAGAAATTTATGGATAAATTAAAATCGCTTGCAAGTAAAGCAAAAAGCAGGCTATTAAGTCGAGGACTTATGGAAACATATTCTAATGCACGTAAATCAAATCAATATGAAGGTAGTTTTAAGAATACTTTGACGACTGAAGAAAAAAAGTGCCTTTATCTTGACAATGACAAAATGATGAAAATGAGCTCCTACGAAAGAGAGCGTTACCTACTTGACTCAATACGCAAATATCACCAAGAACGACAAAAACGCAATTTAAAAATAGGGTAGTTATTATAAAATAACTATTTACTAATAAAAAAAATGATTATACGGTTTCGTAATCATTTTTTAATATTTCAAGATTTACTATTTCGGTTATCATAGATATTAATTCAGAATTTGTATATTTGTTTCCATTATTATAAATTATATTGTCATAATAATCATTTATTGATAAAAGCCCTCCCGAATTATGTGCAGAGGTTATAGCATTTCTTATTCCTCTTTCAACACTATGGGGTTTCGTGTTGTATACGGTTGCAATCTGGTCGTAAATTTCTGAAAGTTTTAAACTTTCATTTGCTGTTTGCAATATGACTGCATATCTCAAATAATCAAAACCAAGCATTTTCGGCTTTATGCCCAAATTTAAAATTATTTCTGTTACTTTATGGTAATTTTTATTTTTGATAAGATTTTCCATAATTTTTATCCTTTCAATTTAATTATACAATACATATTTTCAATTTCAAAGCGAATTCCTACATACTGTGGATATTTTTACAAAAATAAATATTTTTGTAAAAATATAGAACAAAATGTGGAGTTATATTTTATAAAAAAAATATGTTAAATTGTAAACTTTTCATTTTCTATTGATTTTAACGCTCTAAGATAACGTTCAACTGTTTCCAGTAAGTATTTTTCTTTTCCGCTTTCATCTAAACTAAAAAGAATCTTCTCTTCCATTAATTGACCGATAGGGTTGACAATGCCTTCAGCGTCCAATATTTCTCTAACTCTTTTCGTAAATTCACATTCATCAGATTGTGAAAATTTATACTCGATTTTGGCAAAAGGGTTGTTTGAAATTAATTTGTTTTTCGCCTTTAATGCAAGTCGTTTCAAAAGATTTTCTCTCTTCATATTTACCTCCTTTTAAGCGTCTCAACTAAATTCTATCATGGACAATCATGGAAAATTTAACACATTAACGCTATTTTTGCGTTTTTATACCTTTTTTAAATATAATAAATCACAATTATATTATAATATAAATATTAATATATGTAAAAGTCATTATAGTCGTCAATTGTCGATTTAATTCGTAAAATGGGCATTTAAAGCTTTTTTCAAAATTTAAGTTATTTTTTTGTTAAATTTGCTTAATTTATGTCGATTTTTGAAATGTCCTCGTATTTTCTTGACTTTATAGCAAAAATATGTAAACTATTGTAAAGAGGATAAAATGATAAGATTACTTAGAAAAATCTATGGTCTTGTGATACTCGCTTTGCTTCTTGTTTGCGCCATACTGCTCGTAAATTTTCTCCGCTCTCCAGTTGTTTCAACAAGCCGGCCTTCGCCAAACTACATGATTTATTCAATTAAATCATTAGATGACGAAAAGATTGAGAAAATGCTCGCATTTAAAACAAACTATAAAAACTTAGGACTTAAAAATGACCAAATAGAACAAATTCAAGCCGCACTCGTAAACGAAATGAAGATTGCCGCCGACCAAGAAAAAAATGCTTTTTTGAAAAAATCGGGTGCAGATTTGACCGATATTCAATTTTTTAGCATTGATGAAGATGGCGTCGCCGGTTACGTTATACGTTTTCCTTCGCTTGACTCCTTCAATTTTTATTATAATTTACTGCAAAGAGAGGTAAAAGATGGTTCCTTCGTTGACGTTATGACTCAAACTCTGAAGTGTCCAATGTCGGAAGAAGAGGAAAAAGAATATAAAAATCTTGTAACTGGCACTATTGCAAGTATCGCAGGCGAAGAAATTGCAAGCAAGTATGAATCTACATTCTACTTTGAATATGTTTCACAAAAATCGCATGTTAAAGCAAATGCAAGCAAAATAGAGAAAGATGAAAAGGGATATACTCATTATATTTGGTTACGCGACAAAATTAACAGGATACAAAATCTTGTGATTAAGGTAAATTTGATAAATTATTGGCTATGGGTTCTTCTCGGGCTATTTCTTCCACTTGGGGTAATGTGCGTGGCAATAGCTATTGTTTCCTTTAACAAGGATTTAAATAAAAGAAAGCCAAATTAATCAGAAATTGAGCATAAATAATCAAAATTTGATAAAAAATTCGAAAATATCGCAAAAAATCAGTAAGAAAAACGAAATTTTCTTAAATTCAAATAAAATTTAAAATAAAAATAAAGTCTTTCAATATTAGACTTTATTTTTTTCATTATTCTAATTCAGTATAATTGTCGTTATCGTATTTTACGATCTGCTCATTTTCAGCTTGAGTAGGGGTGTCCTTTTGTCCTTCCTTCTGCTGCATATAAAATTTGTATCCGTTTGAGTCAAAGATTCTTAATGCTCTTTCTTTATCATAATTATTATACATAAACTCAACAGAATCTCTACTTAAAGGTCGATTTGCAAATAAAGTGCTTTGAACTAAAATTGAGACAGCCCAGTAAGTGCACATGTCATCCACGATTTGTTTACCTTTCTTTGTTCCTAATTTTTCATGAGGAAATTCAAAAAATCTATCACTTGCTCTGTCGAGTTTTTCAATAAATTTCTTGTATCCCATGGTTTTACCGCCAATGATTTTTATAAAATTATCTTTTCCTCTTCTGATATAATTTTCCATTTCTTCCATTGTAGCATACGCTCTCATAAAATGCCTCCTTGATAATTTTATTATAACATTGCAATAAAATCTTGTCAATACTCCTTCCAATAAATAGGGAAGTTAGGGGAGTAATCAAAATAATATTTTATTCAAAAGAATTTAATGCAAAAAAATAAAGTCTTTCAATGGAAAAACCAAATTAGACTTTATTTTTTCTTATTCTAATTCAGTATAATTGTCGTTATCATATACCTGTTTTACGCTCTGCTCATTTTCAGCTTGAGTAGGGGTATCCTTTTGTCCTTTCTTTTGCCGCATCTCAAATTCCATTCTGCTTGAGTCATAAATACTAAATGCCCTCTCTTTATCATAGTTGTTATACAAAAATTCTACTGTTTCTTTTGTTAATGGTATAAGGTTGCCTTGCTTAAAAAAATAGTCGTTGCACAGAATCAAAATTGAGATTGCCAAAAAAGAGTTAAATTTTTCTACAATTTGTTGACCACGTTCTGTCCAGAGTTTATCTTGTGGGAAATTGGAAAGATTTTTATCTGCTTCCTTAAGATTATCGACAAAGTCCATAAATTCCATGGGTCTATTTCCAAGTATTTTTATAAAATTATCCTTTCCTTTTCTGAGATAATTTTCCATTTCGCTCATTGTCATCGTTCTCATAAATGCCCCCTTGATAATTTATTATAACATTGCAATGAAATTTTGTCAATACTGTTTTCAATGAATAATGAAAACTAGGGGGTAATCAAAATGAGATTTTATTCAAAAGGATTATTAATGCAAAAGAACACACTATAAACTCGCCGCTGTCCTTGCGTCCATAAAAAATGCACCTCCTTAAGAAGTCTCTTTTATGAGATGCATTTTTTAAATTTTAGTCATTTTCCTCTTTTAAGAAAACCATTACATATCTATGAGGTTCTTCTCCGCGACTCATAGTCACAACTCGTGGGTCATCGGCAAGTGTCGCATGGATAATTCTTCTTTCGCTTGGGTTCATTGGGTCAAGTCTTGCATATCTTCCCGTTCGGACAACCTTTTCTGCCGTCTTTTTGGCAAGTTCGGCAAGGACTTCGCTCCTTCTTTCTTTATAGCCGCCAATGTCGAGTAAAATTCTCTTTTCAGTTTTTCCGGCTGCCGCACAAAGCACTCTGTTTATTGCGTAATAGCATTCGCCGCGATGTCCAATCATATCGCCAAGATTTTCGCCAACAACGCTGTATGTGACATATTTCTCGTCCTCACTTGTGTTAATTTGGACATCTTTGCCTGCCGCTTTAAACAGTCCTTCGAGAAATTCTACAGGGTCAACGCCTTTTACGTCTCCGCCCTCTTCAATACTATCGACGTCTACTTTTTCTTCCTCGACCTCTTTTTCTTCTTTTTTCAGCACTTTTTCTTGTTTTTTAACTTCTTTTTTGTTCTCTTTTTCCTCTTCTTTGGTTTCCTTCTTTTCTTCTTTTGTGATTTTCTTTTCTTCTTTAGTAATTTCTTCTTTTGTAGTTTCTTCTTTTGTTTCCTTTACTGTCTCTTTAACAGTATGTTTTTCATATTTTGCCTTAGCATCTTCGGAAATTGTAACAAGTACTCTTGCCTTTTTAAACAAACCTCCTTCGCTCAATATCTTTATATCGACATCTTCGCGAGGTGCTTTCAATTCAAAAAGTGCGTTTTCGATTGCCTGTTCAATATTTTTTCCTATTCCCTCGGCTGATAACATATTTTTCCTCCCTAATGTTATTAAAATTTTCTTGAATAGTCAACGTTGTTTAAATCTTTTTTCTCTTTTTTCGCTTTACGCTTGTCCATAACGAAATCTACAAGCATGAGTTGTGGAACGAGTAGCAGTCCCGACACGATTTGCCCAGTCAGCATATAAATCGAGAACACGCTGTTGTAGAATAGGGCAAACACGCCAAGTAAGATTGGCACGATATATTGTGCAATTTTGCCTTTTTCTTCCACTTTTGGCAAGCCTTTCTTTTTGTTTTTTCTATTGTTATAGAATTTTGTGAGTTGCATTGTCAAAAATGCCGCTGCAATACAGAGAATTGGCAAAATGAAGTATCCATTTGTTCTGCTCTTTTGGGCTTTTAAGTCGGGCATGAAGGCATTGTAAATTCGCTCTTCATCTTCTTCAAACGAGTTTCGCACTTGCCCTCTTAATGTGCTATAACTTACAATTGATTTATTGAATGGTGTATCTGCAATCCAGATATTCTCAATCCATAAGAAACTATCCTTTGTCTTGTCATAGACGCTTGTTACATTTTCCATTGCAACATTTTGAATTGCTTGTGACAGGTAAAGTTTTTCTTCCACTGGGTTTCCGTCCTTATCGGTCACAGTAACGGTGTCAAGCAGAACATCTTTGCTCCCTTCTTCCTCGCCTTCTTCGTAGACAGGGAAGTATTGGTCAAGCAGGTTTATAATGTTTTCGTTTTCTTTGACATTGATTTCGACGATGTCACCCTTGTAGTCGAGAATTGGCTTCTTTGAAGAAAAGTCCTCTTTGTATTCGGTTTCATCAAGTTTCAACTCGTTATACATTAAACTAATCGTCTTATTTTCATCATCAATGACAAACTTTAAGTTTTCATAATCTTTGAAATGTTCAAGCCTGTCCAGTCTGTCTTCTTCGGACAGTGGATTTCCTTCGTCGTCGGAAGTAAGATATTTATTTGTAAGATTTACACAATTTACATATGTATATCTTATACTTTCGTAACTGTTTGCAATTTTGTAAGCAGCCATTGAGTTAAGTCCTGCAAATAGTGTGAAGAATATAAACAGGTTTAATCCCATAACTACAAGTGATAATGCACAACTTCCGTAATAACTCTTCCCGTAATATTTTTTATATACTTCGTTTTGCTTTTGTTGTAAAACTTGTGGTTGTTTTTCATATTTTGCTTTAATCTTTGCAAGTTCGGGTTGCATTTTTGCTTGCACCGAGTTCATATATTGTTGGTTGAACTTCGTTCCCGTATCGATAAGCCCCCAGATGAGTCTTATCACGACGGTTAATAGTATGACAGCAAGCACATAGTTTTTTGTCGCCCCCTCAAACGCTCGAATGATTTTAATCCATACTCCGCTTGGCTCTTGCACCGACAAAAGACTGCTTATAAAAGCCATTTTTCATCTCCTTTTATATTCATTGGAATGGGGTCGTATCCATATTCATCTCCAGGAGTACATCTCAATATTCTTTTAACCCCAAGCCCTATTCCCTTAATTCCGAATGATGAAATTGCGTCTAGGCAGTAGCTAGAGCAAGTGGGATAAAATTTACAATTTTTGGGCAAAAGTGGGCTGATAGCCACTTTATAAAAATATATTGGGAGTTTTAAAATAAAGGTAAAAACCTTTTTACATAGTTTTCTCATTTAAGTCTTTACCTTTTCTGAAAATATCAAGAATTTCCTTTTCAATTTGTTTATAGTCCAGTTCGCCAGCGCCTTCTCTCGCCTTCAATACATAGTTTCTTTTAGGCGTAAGCAGGTCATTTTTTCTCACAATTTCCTTTAGTCGTCTGCGCAAAAGGTTTCTTTTCCATGCTTTTCCGATTTTCTTTGAAATTGAATATCCAATCTTATAGCAGTTAAACCTGCTGTTACAGTAAAACAGTGTGAAATGTTTTGAGCTTTTTCGCTCGCCATTTCGAAAAAGGTAGTTGAACTGACTGTTTTTCTTTAATCTATGGTCTAACCTCTCTTTTGTTTTAAGCAGATAATTTTTTTCTTCCACGATTTCTTCTTCTTTTTAAAACATTTCTGCCACCAGTTGTTCTCATTCTTTCTCTAAAACCATGAACTTTGCTTCTTTGTTTCTTCTTAGGTTGATAAGTTCTTTTCATGACGTAGCCTCCTTTTTTAATATTAACTACTCAATTATATTAAAAAATTTACCGTTTGTCAAGCGAAAATATATATCCAACTTTCAGTAAAATTCTTTAATTTGTTATTAAACCGATTTTGTTGTCATTTATTGCTGCTTCCAAACCCTTTATCGCCCCGTTCTGATGGTATCTCTTGTAGTGCTTTAATACTTATTTCCTTCTCGTCCATTTTCTCCACGCGATGTATTATCCCTTGTGCAATCGCTTTCGCCGTTGAGTAATACATAAAATCGCGGTCCTTTATCTTTTTCCTTATCTCCTCCTCGCCGTATAATGACAGCACGATTGGATATGAGTTTGCGTTATAAAGTGCCACTTTAATCTCGCCGCGGTAGCCGCTATCCACTATCCCGCCGCAAATCTTCATACCCTTTGAGCCTGTCGATGAGCGCTCTTCAAGTTGGAGATAATAGTCCTCGCTTGACGCCCATGATATTCCAGTTGGAATGAGTGCGACTTTGAATGGCTCAATTAGTATGTAGTCCTCATCGAAGGAAGCGTAAAAGTCATAGCCCGCATTTTCGGCTTTCTTTGTCGGAATTATCGCGTCCGCACGCAGTTTTGCCCAGTAAATCCTGTTCCTATTCTCAAAATAATCCATGTTTCTACCTCACTTTCTCTATTATATCACGCCGCACCGCTAATTGTCAAAGTTTACTGACAAAAAACTCAAACCAGGAGACTTAGTCTCCATTTTTAGCGAGGAGACTTAGTCTCCTAAAAGAGAGCGTTATGAGATACTTGAATTATAATTCATTCGTTAGTGATGGAAACTTAGTCTCCTTGATTTTTTAATGAACTTGTGCTATAATACCTATATGAAGATATTAAATATAACTCCTGAAGAATTATCAAGAATAATAAGGAATAAAGAGGCCGTTAGTCATGGAAGTAATGGCCTTGTTGTAAAACTAAATGAAAATGAATTATTCAAGTTTAACTATAAAGATTTTATACTCGATTTTTTTGTCGATGAAAATAATATGCTTGATTTTAAAAATATAGGTGACATATCTAAAACTATAGAAATAAGAAAAAACACAAATATATCAATCTATAATAATGCCGATTCTGATAGGGTGAAAATGATTAAGTTGGCGATGAATAAACAAAAACAAATAAATCATACCTCTCTCACTCTAGGTCTTGTTTATATTAATAATTATTGTGTGGGCTACTTGCTTAAATATCATAAAAACATGACATCTTTATATGATTACCAAACAAAACAAAATCTATCGGAAGGCGAAAAGAAAGACATATTAAACAAAATAGAAATAGCAATGAATGAATTACTCAAAAACTACATTTACTTAAATGACTTTACTACGCATAATATTCTTTATAACCCTACTAAAAAAGAAATTGAAATTATTGACCTTGAAGATTCTTTAACCTGCTTTAATGAAAGAAATGCTTTTAGGGAAAAGGAGATGCAAGAAAGATTTCAAAAAATTAAAAATTCCTTTTTCCCTGAACAAGAGATGGTGTCTTAAGGGTATTATACCCTTTTTTTATCACTTCGTTTAATGGTATTTAAAGA
>CANQBU010000005.1 GCA_947589615.1 uncultured Clostridia bacterium
TCATACTGTTTTGCTTTGTCGAAAAGCTGTCGGGTCAGCGATTGCTGTATTCCTAAAGCCATTTGGGAGATTTTCATGCTGCCACCGCCTCTTCAGCAGTGGCAATGAGTACTACCTGATAGGTGTACCCCCCCCGCATACTTTTTAACAACTACAGATTTTACCAATTCATCGATTTTCTCGATTTCTCTTTCCATCGTTTCTCTATCCTCGTATCGTAAAACCAATGTTCCTATTGCTTCGTTAGCTCCCGAGAACCCGCCCACATAATCGCCGGGCTGCACCCATAAATCGGTCTCAATGATTTCTCCCGTTAATTCCTCCGAAATGTCAATACGCTCGAATATTCCGGGCTTTTTACTGTGCAGGATTATCTCTGCCCAGTAACCGTTATACGGCTTCTGCACTACGTTCACTTTTTCTCCGAGCGCAGCTGAAACGGCTGCTTCTATCAGATCTTCGCCGGTAGCATATCTCAGCATTTCGGCAAGCCTGTTTCCTCCGCCGCGAGGGGAGCACTCCATTATATAAGCCTTGCCGTCAGTGCATTCTCTTGCTTCGATATTATAAATTGATGTTTTCATACCGAGCAATTTGAAAAGACGCCCTACCTCGCCGGCAAGCTCTTTCTGATGTTCCGAAGATATCGTTGCCGGCCAAGTATATGCAGCCGGAGTATACGGATTCTCACAATTTTCATCAAATCTCTGCGCAGAGAACGAAACGAATTTCAGAACTCCGTTGACAGAAAAGCTGTCGGTATCGGACGAATGCCCTTTCTTTTCAAGGAAATCCTCAATGATAAACTCTCCGCTGTGAGAGAAGCCGAGGGCATATTCAATGCTTTCTTTCAGCTTTTCGGGAGTGTCAACACGGGTCACCCCTTTGCTTCCGGCTGAGTCTGTAGGTTTAACTATTACAGGCCAGTGGAACAATGACGTATCCTTAAGCGCATCCTCCAAAGATGAATAGCCCTTTGCCGTCGGCACGTTAAAGCCGTTCTCGGAAAGGAATTTGCGGAACCTTGCCTTGTTCTGAAGGATACATACCGACTCGTAAGGTCCGCATGATGGCAGTCCCATTTTTTCCGCAACGTAAGCAGCAGTCACGACCCCGGGATCGCAGGCAAATGACATAATTCCGTCGATTTTATTTTCCAACGCCGCCTTAAGTACTGCGTCTTTATCAATAATGCTGATATTCCAGTACTCATCGGAATACTTATGAGCAATATTATCCGGAAGGTAATCGCAGGTAATTACATATGCCCCAAGTTTATGGGCCGACTCAATTACCGGAAGTATGTAGCGCGAGCCGCCGAGCAAAAGCAGTTTTTTCACTATTTACCCTCTTTTCGTTTTTATAAAGTTTTTCGCCATATTCAGCACATATTCAAAGCTCTCCAATTTGAAAAGCCACGACGCGCCGAAATATATTGCCGCACCAAGCGGAACCTGTATGCAAAGAGTTGCTATGTCGCTAAGATTAAGGAGCGAAACGCAATATACTATTGCTCCCATTGCAAGCGAAAGCAAAATCTGCGGAAGCATATCTTTGAATTGCTCTGAATATTTGTAATCCAGAAGTTTTCGGTTTGGCCAAGAATTTATAAGCTGCCCCACAAAGCTCATATATAACAGGCTATAAGCCATAGCCATAACGCCGTACCACATGGTTATAAGCAAGACAGTCAAATCAACTGCCTTCTTTATTATTTCAAGCTTAAGAAACATATCGCTTCTGCCCATTGCTTTAATGGCATTAAGGTTAGCAGTATGAATCGGATAAAACGCGTAGCTAAAACAAAATATTCTTAGAAATGGCACGCAAGGTAGCCACTTTTCAGTCAGCACTAGCCTTACAAGCGGTTCGGCACATACTGCGAGTCCCACCATCATCGGCATCATCAAATATGTGCTTGTCCGAATCGCACGGCGTGTCATTGAGCGTACCCGTTCTTTGTGATCCTGCTCGGATGACATTGTTGGCAGCAAAACGCTGTCGATTGAAGTGTTTATATTTGAAACAATCAGTTTTGGAAATTGCTCGCCACGATTGTACTGCGCTAAATCGTTGGATGTGTAAAGTTTTCCAATTATTAGTTGTCTTAAATCTCGGTAAGCCGTATCAAGCAAAGCAGATACAAGCAGCTTCCAGCCAAAAGAAAACAGCCCTTTCAATCTTTCAAAAGAAAACATCAGCTTAGGCCGCCACTTAACGGTCATCCAAAGAATCAACGTGTCAAGCGTCAAGTTAAATAAGTTCTGTGCCACTAGCGCCCATATTCCATATCCTCGAAATGCCATCCAAATGCCAATTACCGCTGCACCAACCGTTCCACCGAGTGTCGAGAAGAAGAAACGCTTGAATAGCATATTTCGCGACACATAAGCTTGTTGAACATTTTTTACGCCAGAAATGATAAGTGTTAAACTTAATACCCTCACGACCGGAGTCAACTCCGGCATTTCGTAGAATCTGGCGATTAGAGGTGCCGCAGTGAACATTATGCCGTAAAGTGCAAGACAGACCACTATATTGAAATAAAATACGGTCGAAAAATCGAGGTCGTCCGTGTTTTTCTTTTGAATCAGCGCGTTTCCCATACCGCTGTCAACGAAAACCTGCATGATGGTGGTGAAGACCGTCACAAGCGCGACTGTTCCATAGACTTTCGGATCAAGGATTCTGGCAAGAATAATGGAAACGACAAATGTTACACCCTGTGCGCCACATCGTTCAAGGAAACGCCAAAGAGCATTATTGACAACATTACTAACAATATTATCTGAATTCACTTTCCTACCAACTCCTTTCTCAAAATATGCAATTTAAATATAAACAGTAATTCTAATGGAAACATTTAAAGTATATTATAAAAGCTTCAAACAGATAACAGATAAAAATATATCTGTTGCGAAATTTATTTATCATATTTACTCAAAAATATTCTGTCTCATTTTTGAAATCGTTTCAAATATATTTGGAAAATAGTGCTTAAGATAAAGTTTAATTTTTTCCTTTAAGGTCAATTTTTTTACATATGTTTTCAGAGGTTCTTTTTTTAGTTCCTGAAATTCGCCTTTTGCTACATAATATTTGTACAAATAATTTAAATACATATCTTGTATTAATTCGTGATATTTAAATTCAGTTTCCATGTCATAAAGTTTTAAGTTATCACACATGTGCTTGAAATGTTTTAAGCAAAAATCAATGTCATTTCTTGTCCGTTGAGTCCAAGAACCATTTGAATTCACCCTATAAGCTGACATTTTATCCATAAAGCAATATGTATATCCTTCACCAGCTAAGTAAATCTGCCAAAAATAGTCAATACTATAATTTATTAAATATTTAGGGACAGATTTTAGTAGTCGGGTTGGCGCAAGAATGCTATTAGTTGCGCAGAATGCTCCTCCAAATTTTATTACCGTCTCTATTGGGATTATTCCACTTCCAGAAAATTCACCATATGTTCCAATGTTTCTTCCTTCTTTACTAACCTTTATAGCTTTATGTATGCAAAGAGTACAGTTTGGATGTTGCTCCATATAGTCAACTTGTTTTTGCAATTTTAAAGAATCAATCCAATAATCATCCCCTTCGCATAAAGCAAAATACTTTCCATTAACTATTGGTAATTCTATGTCAAGAAGTATATCAACTTCTTTGCTGTATTGATTTTCTGTCTCAATAATTGGTATTATTAAATCCGGATATCTACTTGCGTACTCTTTTACAATGTTTGTTGTAGAATCTGTCGATGCATCATCATGAATAATAATTTCATACTCAAAATCCGTTTTCTGATTTATCAAACTCTCAATAGCCTGTTTAATGTAGCTTTCCTGATTATATGTATTGCAAATGATTGATACCATTATCGACATAGTTATACCTCCAATTATTAAAGTATTCCATTAAAAAACACATATGGGATTGTTCCCCCCGATTTATTAATAACAAACATATACACCCAATAAACTATACAATATATTTTTATAGCTGATGAGCATAACATTCGTTTCCAATTGTCGTGATTCCAATCTAAAAAATACGGAAATGAGATAACATAAAAACAAGAAAAATAGAATGCAATTCTAATTGTTTGGGAAGACAATCCGGCTAATTGAGATAGCACAATCTCTACAATCAACATTGTTCCAAAAAAATATTTTTCATCACTTCTTTGTTGCTTCCAACATATAATATAAAGAAGAATAATAGGCAATCGCAATATAAGTTGGTTATACATTGGCCTATAGGTTCCACTTAAATAATATCCGTATTCTAAAAATAGACCTTTTACACCAGGAACATTAATTACTGCATAGGCTGAGAATATAACAGCTATTCCTATAAAACACATTTTTATTGCTTTTCTAAGATTGAATTTACTTCTCTGTCGATGCTGATCTCCTCTTTCTTTTAGCCGATTAAACATAAAAATGTAAATGCAATAAGCAAGAATTCCAATAATCGCTGTTTCATGAAACAAAAACGCAATTATAAAGCATGTAATTGTTTTTGCATAGCCTTTATTGTTTGTTAATATATAAGAAAACGCTAAGAGTAAGAAGCTGATTGCAATAAACTGTCTCATAAGATTGAAGGACATATTATACATCATAAATAAATATACAAACATCGAAAGCGCATTTCCCTTATGGCAATTAAAATTATCTATAGCCTTGTATAATGGGAAAATAATTAAGGCTTCAATTGCAAAAGCACAAAGTCGAATTGATCCTGTGCACTTTGTTATGATATATACTATACTTGTAAAGCCAATCTCCCAATCCTTAACATAGATGTTATGCCACACAGAAAACCAACTCGAATTTAAAAACTCATCAAATGAATGGGAATTTATCGCACTTCTATAAATTGGAATCAAATATGAAGTATAATCAGTACCTACTGAAGATGCTCGTAAACCCGCAAGAATGCAAAGCAATAGCAAAGCAATCATATCCAATTTATGCACCTTGCTATGTTCCGATAGCCAAATCAGTCCTATCGAAACTGCAAAAGTACCAATATATATCATATTTCGTGCTCCTTTAATTCTCTATTACTTCTCATAAGCGACTAAATCGCTAAAATTAATAACGCGCAACCCATTGGCTTATTGTTTACTGTAAAAGTTTAGTAATTGCTTTGATGTCACCATTGTAAGCGGATACAGCCTTGTTCCCGCACCGCCGGCAAGAATAATTCCTTTCACAAATCTTCCTCCTATTTTATCCAATCACTAAACTTATGTATTCTCTCATAATAAATTCGCGCATCTAATTTAGACGAATCAAACACTGTATCTCCCGATTCGATTTTCAAAGAGATATCCGGCCATGGGATCAAGTCAACCCCGACATTGTATTTTTCAGCTATCAGCTTTGCCATTTCTAGAAGGCTGTAGTTTTCACCGCCAATGTTGAAAACGTCATTCTCACACCGTTCTGAGAAAGCGCCTTTAATCATTGTTGTACAAAGGTCTTCCATATGAGTCAGCGTTCTTCTAACTTGACCGTCCCCATATATGGTAATGTTCTCTCCTTTGCCAGCCTTGGCAAGCATAAATTCCGCGGTGCCATACGAAGACGCGCCGGGTATCAATGTTCCGTAAGGAATACAGACACGGAACACGGTATATTTCACGCCGTATACCTTGCAAAACTGTTCAAGATACATCTCGCAGGCGAACTTGTTGATTGCATAAACGGTTTTAAACTCTTTCTCAGCATCCTCACACTGCGGCACTTTTGACCCTTTATATACTAATCTCGTTGAAGGAAAGACTATTCTCGCATTTGACTTCTGATGTCTATATTCATTCAGAAGATTAAGAAGCGTCCTTTGATTGGTATCAATAAACGAGTCATATTCATCAAACCCATTTGCGCTACCTGTTCTCCCGACAAGCATAAAAACAATGTCGCACGACAAATCAATCTTTTTTACTGATTCCTGGTCGGTCATATCCACTGTCATATACTTTTCGATCTGATCTGCGCTATTTGCTTCGATTCCATACGGACATATCTCATAGTCTGGATAGTCCCGCATCAGTACATAGATCAGGTTTCTCGCTATGTATCCGTTTGACCCGAGTACCGCGATCTTCTTCATATCATTTATCCTTCCACCCGGCCAGCCGCTTAAACTCATCTATCAACTCTGCCTGCTTTGTGATGATCTCGTACCGCTCCTCGCGCACCTTCTCATCCTCTATGCACCGAACAAAACGCTTGATAGATTTTAGAAATGCATCGTCTGCGGGAAGATCAACTGTTTTTTCTCCGTTGCCTTTTCGTATCGTTGCCGTTGGAACGAAGCCTACGGGAGCAGTCAAAACACGCCCGGTTGTCAAGCACCCTGTACTTCCCCACACCTCGAGCTCACACTTATAGTTATTATCCATTCCGAAAGCAACCTGGGCTGTCACTCCGTCTGCGTTTACCAAAGCAGCTGACCCATACATATCTACTTCAAATCCGTCAACATAGTTCGATTGAGCGTACCGAATCGCGGCAGTAGATCCAAGCAGCTTTGTTGCGTAACGGATCGTGTAGCCTCCCGCGTCTATTAGCGCGCCTCCGCCCAGCGCTTTATTATATCGGAAGTCATTAGATGCACGCCGCGGGAATCCGAATGATATGCGGTAAAGCCTTACGTCTCCAATTTCACCACTCTTAATTATTCTATCAATAGCCTCTAATTGATCATGGAACGTAAACATATAGTTTTCATGTAAAGCCAGATGCTTCTGTGATGCGATTTGCACCAGCTCTTTAGTCTCTTCAGCAGATGTGGTCGAAGGCTTTTCGACAAGAACGTGTTTGCCGTTCTCTAAGGCTTTTTTTGCCCAGATAAAATGAAGTGCCGGCGGGAGCGGAATATATACAGCATCGATTTCCGGTGATGAAACAACCGCGTCATATCCTTCAAAGATCTTACCGCCGTATTGATCAATAAAGACCTGCGCTTTTGCTTTCTCTGTTTTTAAAGACTCTTGAAACTCAGCATCACTGATATTTTCTGATCCATACCTTTCCTCTCTTGTATACACGCCGATTCCAACAAATGTTAAATCTTCGCACTTCTGAAGTGCAGGCATGAAGCGCCGAAGTGCGATTTCTGACGGACAAATGATTCCTATCTTCATCGTATCCCCCCTCATATCTTAATGAGTGACAGTAAATTTCTCAACTGTATATTGAGACAATTATTGACCTGCACCAGATAGTTTAATGTTGCATAATCAGCCCAAATATAGTCTTTTGGAACAGAGGGCAATTCGTTTCTGTCGATATCAATGATCACATTGTTATTCTGTTCATGATAAAAGCGTCCGCCCTCTTCGGAGAGAATAACCTTGACCATGATACGTTGTCCGTTTTCGTATTTCTCTCTGAACAGTTTTTCTACCTCATCATCGTTATACAAATAATGTGAAGGCTCCCACTGCACGGACGGCCCGAGTTCTGCTTTATCAAAAGAGCCTATTTCCGGTTTCACCTTGACGAGATACTGACGTTTTCCGTCAATAATGCAGGATAGCAACCCGAATGTAGCCATTCCTATCGCCTTAAACAATGGCTGAGACCAATGCTGCACTTCCCGACCTGCAATTTCAATATCGTAGTATCTGACCATAAAATCTGCCTGCTTTTTGCAGGTTATTCCACGATCGTCAACTTTCCAATCTACCAGTTGATTAAGCGGAACGGTTGCAAGCTTCACATCCCTGAACATCTTATAATTATTCAATTTTTGATAAATCCAAGGAAGCGTTTCCTGAGGATCAGCTTCAAAAATTGAGCGGAATAAAGTCTCATCCTTAAAATATTTTTTTATTTCCCGCTTTTCCTCAGCGGAGACGCCATAAGTAAGCATCGGAATACCGGACAAAACTGTCCTCGTATCCATGTTTACAAGATTGTCAATTTCCATCAGCTTTTTGATCTGACCAAGGGTCATCCAACGAAAATTGGGATAAATTTCAAAGTCCTCATTTACGATCATGATCATATTGCGATTGCGCTTTTTATAAAATCTCGCAGCCTGTTCAGATTGGATCTGATCGTATATTACTTCATAACGGTCTGAATGCTCAAAGAGTTCAAAATATGTAGGAAGCTTTCCGCCGTGCGCCCGTGTGAAATTGCTCTTAGTGGCCTGGATTGTAGGCGAAATCTGAACGCAGTTTACATTCCCCGGCTCTATTTTTGCCTGCATAAGAAAATGAAGCACACCGTCTATTTCACGGCATATGATTCCCAAATACCCTATCTCAGGCTGTATTATGATAGGCTGCTCTCCCGTGAATTCACCATCTTCAAAGCGACGCATTCCCTTTATTGAAAAGAAGCTTCTTTTGCGATTAAGTACCTCACCGTTATAGTCATCATAAAACCAGAACGAGCTGTCGTTTATGCTGCATTCTTTGATATTGATAAGAGTATTCCTATTTAAATCTTCTATCCAATCCAAAAGCTCTGAAGTAGTATTGACTTTCCCTTCTTCAGCTGCCCAGGATTTTACGATTTTTGCTATTAGGCTCATACCATATCTCCTTGCAGTATAATATCTCACTTAACAATTACATAATATTTCTTTCAAATGAATTAAGCTTCTGAGTGTCCAACAATTTCGTCGTAATATGTTCCTTTCTGCCTAAACTTCTCTTCATCAAATTTGAAACTAAGTTTATGGAAGCTGGTCTGCTCTTTCAAAGCATTCCAAATTTCTTCATTATATTTATCGAAAAGACGAAGAAGTAAAATTTGTGGTGTTGAATTACTGAAAGGAATGACCTTCTTCCACTCATCTGGATATGCTCCTATTGACATTTCAAAAAAATCATGAAATATAAAATAATCTATTGCATAATTATAAGTTTTCCAATAGTTATATAGTAGTTCTCTCGTTAGAAGGATAATAGGGTGGTTTGAATACGCGGACATCATCCAACTGGATATTGATTGAGTATGTCCGTCAAGACCAGGCTTCATCATCTGAAAGGCAAACAATTCTGAATCTAACATATACTTATGTTTTGGATAGCTACTACAATAAACTGTGCCATCGAGCCAAGTCCCCCCATATGTTGCTAAAAGCTCTATTCTAAGAATATCAGCAAAATGAGTTTTAGATATTATTCCTTTTTGATATTTATCAAGGATATAATTTGGTAAATTTACATAATTTTTATAATTTTCTTCCGTTATAACAATAATCTCACGATCTATTATATTTCTTTTCATTGATTCATAGCATTTTTGTACAACTGGAGGAGCTGCATCCATTCCCTGCATCCAAATTGTCCAAATCACAGGATTGTAATTCATCTTTTTTCTGTCAAAGGCATCCGCATTTTGTTCTTTAAAGTTCTTGATTAACTTACTATTCTTCTTTTTCAAACGTTTATAAATTCTATTATACACAGCTAGGCGGACTAACTCGAGTGATTTTTTAGATGTACCAAGCAAAGCTGTCTGAACCAGCGCATAAACTAGCACATGCGCTTTAAAGTATTGCTTTAAGACATTCATTCCATCGACTTTTTTAAAAATTTTAAAAAATTCTTTCATGCTGCTAGTACCTCCCGCTCGGATGGAACTAGCATGCTTAACCTTGTTTGGTTAAATTTATTTAAAAGTATTATTATCCATCTAACTTTACCCCCATCGATAATTTTGGAATAGTATGTGTTGGGGGATTCCATGTTTTGATAATTAATTTTATAACTCAACTTATGAAATGGTGTCATATCCTTTACAGCCCTCCAAACTTTGTCATTATATTTATCAGACAAACGCAAAAGCAAAATATGTGGAATAGAATTGCTTACAGGAACTACCTTCATCCATTCTTCGGGAAACGTCTCTATTGCTATTTCCACAAAGTCATGAATTAAAAAATAATCTATCAATTTGTTATTATCTTTCCAGTACTCATAAAGCAACTTTTTTGTAAGTATTATAGGGTGATTTGTACAAGCAGTTATAAACCAACTTGATACTCTCCTAGCATGTCCATCCAAACCCGGCTTCATACATTGATAAATAAACAAATCAGAATCCCATATATAATTTGGTATATTGTTTCCACTGCAAAATACTGTAGCATCAATCCATGTCCCACCATAGTGTTCCAAAAGCTCAAGACGAAGTAAGTCAGTCATATGCGTTCTTGTGATTAACCCATCATCAATTTTCTTTTGTATGTAGTCAGGGAATTGTACCAAACTTTTATAATTATCATTCGTCAAAAATATTATTTCCCTATCTGTAAGGTTTTTCTGCAATGATTGATAACACTTTTTTACGATTTCAGGGGCGTTCTCCATTCCCTGTAACCAACATACCCATACTTTATTACAGCGTTCATGTGAGAGATTTTCGCTTTGAATTTTCTCCTTAAATCCGTAGATCTTATATCTATACTCTTCTCTCAGTCGTTTAACAATTTTGTTGTTGACGGACTCTCTTACAATTTCCAACGATTTCTTTGAGGTTCCCTGTACTGCTGTCATTACTATTGCATGAAATAACACATGAGCTTGTGTATAATCTTTGATTACCTTTTTACCATTTACTTTTTTGAAAACCCTAACTAAATCGCCCATATTTTCACGCCTTTGATAGTCAATGAATTCTAATGGTTTGCTATTTAAACAATTCTAAGAGAATAAATAAACATTTCTTTATTCTCCCTTGCTGTAGTCGTCGGCCTCCCGAGATTCTCCCTCGCCCCAATAGAGCACTTCACCTCAATCAGGCTCAGTTCATTTTTTAGCTTCGCAGCCTCAAGCTCCCCATCAAGCTCCCCAAAGCTCCCCACGCTCACCGCGTTCGGATACCCGCAGCCTTTTGCAATCGCCACAATATCAATTTTTCCGGCAACCGTCGGCATACCCCCGACCGTCTCGTGCGCGCCGTTGTTGATGACGATGTGGACGATGTTCTTCGGGGCGTTCGCGCCGATGACCGCCATCGCTCCCATGTGCATGAGGACAGCTCCGTCGCCGTCGATTATCCAAATCTTTCTGTTAGGCTTTTGAACAGCTATGCCAAGCGCGATTGAAGAAGCATGCCCCATAGAACCGACGGTCAAGAAGTCGCGCTCGTGACCCTCTTTGCACGCTTCTCTGATCTCAAACAGCTCACGGCTCGCCTTGCCTGTGGTCGAAATAATCGGGTCGCCGCCGGTAAAATTGACAATGTGCTTAATTATTTCCTCGCGGGTCATCGTGTTGCTGTTTTCGTATTTGACCTTTCCATCAAACTCGAGTGCGCCCTTTTTGATGACGAATGCGACTTGCTTGCCCGTCGCAAGAATCTGCTTAAACTCCTGCATTTTCTCGGCAAGCTCAATCTCTGTCGTGTCCTTTGAGATGACGAAATGCGCTATGTCCATGTCTCCAAGCAGTTTAAGCGTTACTTCTCCTTGATAGATATGCTGAGGCTCGTCGTGAACGCCGGGTTCTCCTCTCCAGCCGACGATGAATACACAGGGAATCGCATAAACCTTGTCATTCATCAGGCTCGCAACAGGGTTGATGATATTCCCCTCGCCGGAATTCTGCATATACACAACAGGGATTTTGCCTGTCGCGAGGTGATAGCCGGCTGCCAAAGCGACCGCGTTGCCCTCGTTTGCGGCAATGATGTGGTGCTTCGGGTCGGTGCCGTACTTATCAATCAAAAAGTCGCATAGGGCGCGAAGCTGGGAATCGGGTACGCCGGAGTAAAAGTCGGCGGCGATGGTGTCAATTAGTGATGTTACTTTCATTTCAAATTATCCTATCGTAAATTTCTTTTATGCCGTCTTTCGGGATCATGACCGGGCTGTTTTTCAGCCTCGTTTCGTTGACCGAATCGGTAAGGATTTCAAGATCTTTTGCCCGGTTTTCGGAACATGGGCAACCAATCTCAAGCCTGTTTAACAGTTCCTCAAACTTGTCTATCGCCTGTTTTGGGGATTCTGTTTTCATGCATTTTGCTATATCATCAAATACTTTATCAAGATGCTCTATTCCCCTACCGTCGGCGCAGTTCTCGGGGTGATTCAGCATATACCTCCACACTCCCGGCAGACAAATCGCAACCGCATGACCGTGGGGAAGATGATACATCGACGTAAGCTTGTAGCTCATAGCGTGGGGCGCGGTCGTTTGGGTGATGTTTATAGCACGTCCCGAATAGTTCGCCGCGAGCATAATCTTTTCGGCGGCGGTTTCGTCGTTTTCAAAGATATAGCTGTCGAGATTTTCGGCTATCAGGCTCACCGCCTGTTTTGAATACTCAATGCTCTCATCGGTCGAATTTACCGACCACCATGACTCTATTCCTTGACAGAGCGCGTCCATCATCGTGCATTTTTTCTGGTAGAGCGGGAGGGTTTTCAGCACGCTGCTGTCTAAAATTGCGTAATCTGGGATTATGCTTTCATGCGAAATGGATTGCTTTTGCCCGCCGAAGTATATGACTGCGTGGCGGGTGGATTCGCTTCCCGTTCCGGCTGTAGTCGGAATCGCTATAAGGGGGATTTTCGTATCCTTGTATTCCTGCTCAAGATAATTTTTGTCATCGCTCATGCCGCTGAAAAGCTTGATGCACTTCGCAACGTCTATAGCGCTTCCTCCGCCGACTGCTACTATTGCTTCGCACCTACTGGTTTTAAACAGCTCAACGCCCTTGCATACGTCCTCATAAAGCGGGTTTGACATGAAACCGTCAAACTTTATTAAATCGCACGGAAGTTGCTCGACAGTATCTTTAATGCTCAAAAATTGAAAAGACGAATCGCAGACGAGCAGGGCTTTTTTAACGCCTATGCTTTCAATTATCCTGCCTATTTCGGCGCATGAACCCTTTCCGGAAATAATCTTCTGTGCCATTTACTCCTCCGGAATCAGCGTGATGATGTCTTTTATGGGCATGCAGATGTCGTCGCACTCTTTTGCGCGGTGGTTCTCTAAAATTGTCCTTGCTGCGTTCTGCATGGCCGGGAAGCCTGTTCGCGTAAGCTGGTTTGCGTATATGACGACGTTTGCGCCAAGCTGCTTCCACTCGTCTTCATAAACCGTATTAAATGATGTAGGCACTAAGACGATAGGAGTTGCCTTATCCTTCTCGCGGAATTTTACGATAAACTCCTTTATTTCGCTCGGGTCTTTTTTGCGGCTATGTATCATTATAGCGTCTGCTCCTGCCTTGGTGAACGCAAAGGCTCGGGTGAGTGCGTCCTCCATTCCCCTTTCGAGAATTAGGCTTTCAATGCGCGCGCAAATCATGAAATCTTTTGTTTTCTGCGCCTTTTTGCCGGCGGCTATTTTGGCGCTGAAATTCTCTATGCTGTCCTGAGTTTGCTGCACTTCCGTGCCGAAAAGACTGTTCTTTTTAAGACCTGTTTTGTCCTCAATTATTACCATAGACACGCCCATGCGCTCGAGCGTTCTAACGGTGTAGACAAAATGCTCGGTCAATCCGCCCGTGTCTCCGTCGAAGATGATTGGCTTTGTCGTAACTTCCATGATGTCGTCTATTGTGCGAAAACGTGAAGTCATGTCGACAAGCTCTATATCCGGCTTGCCCTTGGCGGTGCTGTCGCAAAGGGAGCTTATCCACATCGCGTCAAACTGATACGTCTTGCCGTCCTGCAAGACTTTTGTCTGCTCGGCGATTAGACCGGTTATGCCGCTGTGGGCTTCGATTGCAGTCACGCAGCCTTTCATCTCAATCAGCTTTTTAAGCCTTCCGCGACGTATATCCGGCATGGACAGTTGAGAGCGGAACTGCTTGTCCAGCTCATTGAATTTCTCGTCGTTTGAATACGGGAATTCAATCAGCTCTCCGCCGTATGATGACAAAATATCTATAACTTCATCTCTAATAGGCTTCTGAAAACCCGTCGTCCAGTCATCACCGTGGACTACATAATCAGGCTTTAATTCATTAAGAATGTCCCTATAACTGAGCGATTTCTGCTCGACGACCTTATGCACGCCTGCTATATTTTCAAACAGAGATTTTCTCTCAGAAAAAGGTATCATCGGGTATCTTTTAAAGCTTGCGACGGCTTCGTCAGAGAGAACCCCGATAATGAGTTTTCCTAAGCGCTCCGCTTTTTTGATTATTGAGATATGCCCGCTGTGGATAATGTCGGTCGAGAAACACATATACACGGTTCTGTTTTCGATTTCATGTATTTTTTCGGACACGGTTTTCAAATCTTCCGGAGTGTCTATCTCGGAGCAAAGCCGATTTTTAACGTCAAGAGGGGTGAGCATGCACCTGTCCGAAACATCGTTAAAAGCGTTTTCGGCATAGCATTTTCTGTTGCCGCTCTCGCAATATTCCGAAATCTTATTGAGCCAGATTTTCCAGTCGTCGCGGTTTAGCTTATACAGTGGCTGCGCAGCCATAGCGTCGTCGAAAAATTCTATTCCGACCTTATCTATTTTGCCGTTATGTATGACTGCCTTAAAATCTTTTTCGGGCAGTGGCAGGGTCGAGCTGACTGTCATGCAGCTTGACTTGCTTGCAATCACGTCCTCAAGGACCGACCGCTCAAAGACGAGGTCGCCATGCATGAGGATAATGTCGTCATCGAGAAGCTCCCGAGCGAGGTAGATTGAGTAGATGTAATTCGTGTCGGCGTATTCGGGATTTTTGACGAACGTAATGTTGAGCGGCAAACCAAGCGAGCGGCAGTATTCTTCCAAAACGCCGTCGTAGTAGCCGGTGGTCATCACGACGGAACTAATGCCTGCTTCTGCCAAAAGCTTAAGCTGGCGGGAAAGTATTGTCTCGCCGACGTATATTTCGGTCATGCATTTCGGGTGTTCTGACGTCAGAACACCCATCCGGTGACCAAGGCCGGAGTTGAGGATTAGGGGTTTCATAATCTGTCCTCCGTAACTTTATGCTTACTTACGTTAGTATCATTTGGAGGTGTCATATAATCACCATATAGTTGTGTTAGATACTTATCGGCATCCTGAAGTCCTAATACTTGTATATCTTCAAACATGTACTTTTTACCTTTACCATACCATACTTTTGGCACTATTTCCTTCTTTCTGTATATCCCGCAATATGTTGCAACATAGTCGCTTTCATCATATGGAACAGACCTCATAAGCTTTTCTATCTTTTCATTTATTTTCTCTGAATTAATATGCTTTTGGAGTCTCGTAACTTTTGCAATTTTGATTATAAATCTCTCATAAATTGGCCGATTCCGCTTTTGATCAACAACTTCATCAAAATGAGAAATCTGAAACAATGCTCGCAGCAACATATACTTATACCAATGAATCGTTCTTTTTATTCCCGAATCTGGCACCCCATCAATCATCATAATATCAATCCAAGCACCAGTATGCAGTTTTTTGCATGCATTATTTAGCACAAACCCACCGTGTTTTGATGTAATGGTTGAAACGATGGTAACATGGTTCTTATCCCGCGGCGATTCAAGAAAGTACTCTGAAGAAAGAAACTGAGATGCAATTTCAAGAAATCGGTCATAATCGCGCCGCGGCATTGCCACATCAATATCATCATCCCAAGGAATAAATCCGTGATGCCGCATTGCCCCCAGCATCGTACCTGCAACGACAAAATACTGCAAATTGTTAGCTTGACATATCCTTTGAAACTCTTTCAGAATTTCAAGCTCCTGTTGTTGCAATGAACTTAATGTATGTTTATCTGTCACTACTACATTCCCTTCTTCCCCATCTGCTGCTTGATATCCGCCTCAACAATCTCCTCACCCGTCTTATCTTTGAGCTGCTCCTGGCTGGCGACGCTGAGTCCGTTATTGATTTCCGCGCACAAATCGCAAGTGGAACACTTGTCGAGTTCTTCTTTTGTAACCTTACCATCGCGGTAATCGCGGCAAATTTTATTCTCATACATACTGTACGGCTTACTTGTGAACAGGCTCTTGACCTTGTGCTTAACGGCCCACCACGCCGGCTTCCAGATGTATTTGTGCATTGCAGGACTTACCGAACCAATCATCCAGCACTGCCGGTCGCAGTGGCGCACCTTTGTGCGAACCTTTTCCGCTTCTGGGCTGTTCCAAAGCTCGTCCCAAGTCTGCGTATTCAAGTTGCCCATTACTTCCTTATCTTTTGTCCCGTTGCAAGGCATCACGTCGCCATACGGGTCGATAAAGAACGTATCAAAGCTCATGTCGCAGGGCAAAAGCCGCGGCTGTCCATAAATATAGTTAATTAGTCCGTGGTTGAAATATGCTCTGAACCACTTCTTCGGGCTGCTGCTTTTCAGGAGTTTATTGATAAGATTTTCAAAATTCTGCGCCACCATCGGACGGTCGTGGATAATGTTCTTGGCTTCCACGAAATAAAAGCTGTTGTGCAGTGATGCAGTGGCGAATTCCATGCCCATCTCGTCCGAGATGTCGTACAGCGGCACCAAATCAGGAGCATTCTTGTCCTGCACTGTCATGCCGAAGCCGACATCTTTCATGCCCATCTCGCGCAAAGTTTTCAGCGTCTGGTATCCGCGCTGATAGCCGTTCTCCAAACCGCGTATTTCGTTGTTGGTCTGCTCAAGACCCTCAATGGAAATGCGTATGCCGATTTGCGGAAATTCCTTTGCGAGGTCAACTATGCGGTCGGTAAAGTAGCCGTTTGTCGAGATGACAATGCGATCGGACTTCTTGTAGAGCTCGCGCACGATGTCCTTGAGGTCGGTGCGGATAAACGGCTCGCCGCCGGTGATGTTGGTAAAGTACATCGGGGGAAGCTTGCGGATTGTTTCGATCGAAATTTCCTCCTCCGGCTTCGACGGAGCTTTGTATCTGTTACACATTGTGCACCGCGCATTGCAGCGGTAGGTTACAATGACGGTACCGTTAAGTTTCTTTGTGGCCATAAAAATCACCCATTTTAATTATTAAAATAATTGTTATATAGCTTTAAAGTTTTCTCTACTACTTCATCCCAATCAAATTTCCGAAGTATGTATTCCCTTGCGGCTGATTTATATTTCTCAACCGTCTCGCTGTCATCTATCAGACATCTCAATTTTTCTCTAAGATCATCGACTTTGCCTTTTCTAAATGCTACCGCCTTATCCCCAACCACCTCCGTACACTCGTCGATATCGCTTGTAAGGCAGCAGTTACCGTAACTCATCGCTTCAAGCAAGCTAAGCGGCATACCTTCCAAATCGCTCGGCAAAACATAAACATAAGCGTTGCTGTAAAGCTCATGCTTCAGCCGTCCTTGGACAAAACCGGTAAAAATCACCCTGTCGTCGCCCTTCGCCAAAGCTTTAAGCTCGTCCATATAGCCGCTCGTGTCGGAGCTCCCGCCCGCTATAACAAGCCTTTTATCAGTCTTAATGCCCTTAAATGCTTTAATCAAATAATGTATTCCCTTTTCGGGCACGATCCTGCCAAGATACAGAATGTAGCCGTCTTTTTCAAGGTTCCATTTTTCCTTTATTATTTCAGCGTCCCGCAGCGCCGGTCGATTAACTCCGTTAGGAATATAAACCGTGTCGCGGTCGTATTTTTCTTTGAAATATTTTTGCACGCCGAGGCTTAAAACAATTATTTCATCGGCATATTTCACGGCGTTTTTCTCGCCTTGCATTATGTACCAACTCGCGAAACGCCCCCATTTAGCGCGCTGATGGTCGAGGCCGTGGACTGTCACAACGACTCGTTTCCCGAAAAATTTGGGCAGCCAACACATAAACGCCGGGCCCTCGGCATGAAAATGCACAACGTCGTATTTCCCGAATGTAGAACAAACCGCCGCCGAGAACGAAGACGTCATCGCGGCAAGCCCTTTTCTATTGATAGTGAAGACGTTTTTTAGGCGAACGCCGCGATATTCTTTGAGCTTTTCGCCGTCGTGCTCTTTTCCGCTAACGTGGTGCCCGCGGCGGTTGTAGCAAGTCACCTCGTGACCGAGCCGAACCATTCGGGTGCTAAGCTCTTCGACAACAACCTCAATTCCGCCCTCGCACGAAGGGATACGTTTATGACCGAGCATCGCAATCCGCAGCCTATTTTCCGGTGCTTTCATCAGCAATTCCCGCCTTTGAAAATGCTTTTTATCGTCTCAAAAATAATCTTCAAATCCGTCCCTATTCCTCTTTCGCGTATGTACCTATAATCCAGCTCCAACTGCTCCCCATCGCTCATCTTCGTCGTGTCTTCAAGCTGCCAATAACAGCTCAACCCCGGCTTAACTTGCAGTCTATCGTCCGGCAGCTGCTCCTGTTCGCTCGGTATAAACGGCCTCGGACCGACAATTGTCATACTCCCCGTCAGCAGATTCAGCACCTGCGCGGTCTCATCGAGACTTGTCCGGCGGAGAAATCTCCCGACTTTTGTGACCCTCGGGTCGTTCTCAATCTTAAAATGCACGGATTTGTACTCGTTTTGTTCAGCTAAATTAACTTTAATTTTCTCCGCGTCTTTCCTCATCGTCCTCAGCTTGACCATTTTGAAAATCCGCCCGTTGAGCCCGACGCGCTCCTGAACAAAGAACGGATTTCCCGGGTCGTCGACCACGATCGTGAGGATCATGATCAGATAAACCGGCAGTCCGACAGTCAAACAAATCAGCGCAACAACGATGTCAAACACCCTTTTTACGAAGTCGTAAAGCGGCTTGGGCTTGACCTGCACTCGCTCTCTCGTCGGAGCAGCCGCGACAATTTCGGTTTTATGTACTTTAAGCGGGATGACAACGTCGCTGTAATTTTCACCCAATTCGTCCGGCTCTTTCACCGCCGTCGCGGCATTTCCGTTTCTCATTTCCAGCTCCGCCATTTCCTTAGCTCCTTAATTATTATCCCGCGCTTCCGTCCAGTCTGACCCCTATTTCCGCCAGTTTGCGGACTTTTTCGGATTCCAGCCTGCCGCTGCGGTAGCGCCTTTTCTGCGAGCGCACCCATTCGCCCAAAGGATAGCCATCCTGCGTTATAAACGTCTGCGGAATCGGCAGCCCGCCGCCGCGTTTGCAGTAGCTCGCGGCATACCTGTAGCCGTTATCCCACTTGCTGTCATTTTGATTCCAGATCATTCCAATATTGCTTAACAGCCTTATCCGTTCATCGGTCAGTTTGCCGTTTTTGTATGCCTTCCTCTGCGCGACAATCCAGTTGTTCAGCGTGTAGCCGTCATCGCAGATATAATCTTGTGGAACGTTCAAGTCACCATATTCCTTATAATATGCTTTCGCGTGCTCATAGCCGATTTGCCAGCGATTTTTATGGCTGTCCCATTTAATGCCGAGAGCTTCAAGCTCGACTTTGCGCTCCTCCGTCAGCTTCCCGGACTTGTACTTTGTCCGCTGATTCGCAATCCAGACACCGAGCTTATAGCCGTCGGGAGATTCATACTGCCCCGGAACATTTAAATTACCAAATTTCTCTTGATACGCTTTTGCATGCTTCAATCCGTTCTGCCAAGCTTCCTGCAAAACGTTCCAAGAAATCCTTAATTCGTTTAATCTTTTGATTTGCATCGGCTTCAGCTTTCCGTCGGCATATTTTGCGCGTTGACTTGCAACCCATGCCCCGAGCGCAAAGCCGTCGTCCGCCTTATATTCGGCAGGTGGGTCGAGCGCGCCATGTTCATCGGCATACGCTTTTGCGTATTCGTAAGCGTTATCCCATTTGCCCGAAAACCGCTGCCAAGACATGCCTATTTCGCTGAGCATTTTTATCTGTTCTTCGCTCAGACGGCCTTTTTTGAAGCTCTCACGTTGCGATGAAATCCAAGTGCCGAGCTTCACACCGTTTATCTCGTAATGTGCATTGACATTCAAATCGCCATGCTCGACGTAATAACGCTTCGCCAGTTCGTAATAATTCGCCCAGTTGCGGGCAAGCACGGACTCCCACTCAACACCGATGGATTCCAATTTTTCAATGCGTTCAGCAGAAAGGTTTCCGCTTCTGTACTGATTCTTCACTCCGCGAAGCCAAGCGCCAAGAGCCGTTCCGTCATCGGTCGTGTACGCCGCCGGGATATCCAAATTTCCGTTAATCTCATAAAACTTTTTTGCAAGCTCAAACTTCCGCTCCCAGGTGTCCTCGAACTCCCATATCATGCCAATCGCCGACAGCTTCTCAAACTGCTCATACGGCATTTCGTTCTCACGTTGCCTCTGCCTCTGCTTTACAAGCCAGTTTGACAGTTTCGGGGGCATTTCTGCGCTCGTTTCAAGGCTGCCGTGCCGCTCAAAATATGCCCGTGCAAGCTCATATCCCTCGTCCCATTGACGTTCGTGAAGAGTGCGCCAATCCATGCCGATGGAGTTCAATTTCTCAATTCTCGCCTGCGAAATGCCCGACCCGTTGCGATAGTTTATCCTCTGCGTGACGAGCCATTTTCCGAGCTTCATGCCGTCCTCGGTGACATAATCGTTGCCCGGCAGCAGGTCGCCAAAGCGTTTATAATAGGCTTTTGCTTCGTCATACATATACTCCCAGCTTGCCGAGAGAGCAGTCTCCAGCTCGTCGAAGATTCGCTTGCAGTCTTTTAATTCGTCGAAAATTTCAAATCTTTGGTTGACAATGCTCTCGCTCTCGCCGAGGTATTGGTAGTATCTGACAATTTCACTCATCTCGTCCTGCAAGCTCGAGATGCTGTACAATCCCGAAATGTTGTTTACAATGTCAAAAATTACGGGATTTTTTGTAGAACTTGCCGAAAGTGCGCGACCGATTTGCTGCTTGTAAATGATCGGTGAAACGGTCGGGCGGAGGAGTATTACCCCTGCAACGTCATCAACGTGGATTCCCTCATTCAGCGCGTCGATGCAGAAAAGCAGGCGTAAATGGTCGCTTCCGTCGACTTTAAAATCTGCGAAAGATTGAGAAGCTTCCGGATCGTCGGAATACACAGAATACACATGATAATTTTGGTCAATATCTCTAAACCACGCCTTCGATTCCGCCATCATCGCCCGCATATGCTCGGCGTTCGCGCAGAAAACAATGTATTTCCCATGCGGGTCGGTCATGTGTTTTTTGAAGATGACGTCGAGCCCGTCTGCCTTGTCCAATGCTCGGCGGAGAGCTTCAAGGTAGCGCTCGGCAGCATCTCTGACTGCCTTATTCTTCGCAGTCTTGACACGCCTTTCATAGCGTTCAAGGTCTTTCTGGTAGCTATATATAGATAGTACATACTTAGGCGGGTTAAGGATTCCTCGCACGATTGCCTCGCCGAGAGTCATCTCGGAAGCGATACAGCCGTCGAACAACTCGTCGGACATGTCGCGCTGGTTGTCTAAATACCGAATGTTCGTCGCAGATAAGCCTAAAACAGGCACATCGGGGTATGCGTTCAGCAGCTTCCGAACGCCCTGACCCCACATCTCCGCGCCCGCCCTATGAAATTCGTCAAGGACGGCATAGTCGGGGTGCAAGTCTGAAATCTCTGTGTCAGAGAGGTTCATAAGCTTGGCATAAGTAGAAAATTTAACATTTTCGGGTTCATACCCAGAAGCCTTTTTAAGCGCTTCGAGTTGGGTCTTAAAGATATATTCCGACGGTGACAGCCACAGAATCGTCTTTTCCGGGTTGTCCTCACAGAGTTTGAAGCCGATGAAAGACTTGCCTGTGCCTGTCGGGTGAATTATAGCAGCTTTACCGGTCGATGAGAGCATAGCAACAGCAGCTTCATAAGCCGTCCGGTTATGCTCAAAAAGCTTTATAGCCATGCCGTTCACCTCCAAAAAAGGCAGCTCCGAAAGCCGCCTTTGCGAAATCAATGCAAGAGGGCATAGTGACCCGCACTCTGCCGATACATTTTAAATTTCGCCTGCAACTCTCATTTCTACATTTCAAAAAGTGCGACTGCGCTGTCGCCAACCGTCGCACTGTAGGTTCTTCGATTCCGAAAAACCGCGCTCGCGGAGGCGATAAGGGGCAGTTACCCCCCCCCGTTTGTTTTTCGCACTTTTGGACTTTTCCGTTTTTCGCAAAGTTACTACATTTGCGAAAGAAATTTAAAAATGCCCGAAAAATGCCCAAAAAAGCCGCCTTTTTGATACTTTTGTATCTTGGGGGCGGCTTTTGACACACTTTTTTGACTGCGGAGAAATTTCGGGAGCTGTAAAAATTACAGCCCTACAGCAGTCAATTTTTGCATATTTTCTCGCTTGAGAGCGAGCGATGGGTGGACGTATCGCTCCATCGTGATGGCGGTCGTGGCATGACCCAAAATCTCCGAAAGGCTTTTGATCTCAAACCCGACTTCAACGCAGCGTGTCGCAAAAGTATGCCGAATAGTATGGAAATGAATGTCCTCAATTCCACAGTCTTTTGCGTATTTTTTAAGGCGATATTGCAGCGTTCGCGGCTCGATAAAATCTCCTGTGCCGGTCAGTATGTAGGCATTCCGACTTGTATTATTCATACGCTTGCATAGCTTGACAGCGGCATCTGAAAGCGGTATTATACGATATGACAAGTCGCTTTTAGGACTGCCAACAACGACCTTTGTATGCTTACCGTCACCATTTTTTAGCCTTTGCATTGTAGCTGTGACCTTAATCGTCCTGTCATGGATTGATATATTCTCCCATTTCAACGCGCAAAGCTCGCCGATTCGCAAACCGGTAAACATCG
The DNA here is from genome assembly GCA_947589615.1 of uncultured Clostridia bacterium. GTDB lineage: Bacteria > Bacillota > Clostridia > Christensenellales > UBA1242 > Caccovivens. The sequence goes on from CANQBU010000005.1 coordinate 22,644, forward strand.
CGAGCAAAACCCCGAACTTGCAGCAGTCCATATCCTCCGAAAGATAGGAAATAAAGCGTTCCTGCTCCTCCGGCGACGGGACGCGAACCTCTTTCTTCTGTTCTTTTGGGTATGTAATCTCGATTTCCGACAGACCATATGGCAACTGTTTTGATGTGTATTTCAATGCTAAACGCAGCACGATCAGCACATCTTTTACAGTTTTTGGTGATAATCCCTCGCCCAAAAGAATTGACGAAAACTCTGCTACCATCTCACTTGTAATACTCTGCGGCAAGCAATCCCCAAGATTCGGCTTTATGTGGCACTCAATAGCCGTCCTGTATCTCTCGCAGGTCGAAGTTTTAAGCCTACCTCGGCAGGATTCAAGCCATTCATCGCAGAAAACTGCAAACTTTTTGCGACCGGAACATGTGGAAATATTAGCCATTTTCGGCTCGTTCGTTTTGTACTTTGCGACCTTTTCCTTGACCTCTTTATAGGACTTGCCATAGCAAAATCCGTAAATAATCTGACCGGACGGCGCACGGTTTTTAACATATCGTGCTTCCCAGCGACCGTCCCGGCGTTTAAAAATATTTTCACCTTTCATAAATTCCTCCAAAATTATATTTTAGTTATACAGCAAAAGTATTTTTGACTGCGCATTTGACTGCGG